>NZ_JBWQXL010000010.1:0-231090 GCF_056620565.1 Nostoc sp. LEGE 12454 | reverse complement strand
AACAATTTTTCCTGGTGTCTATTGCGCGGTGGAACCACACTGAACCCTTCCCGAACTCAGAGGTGAAACGCTGCTGCGGCAACGATAGTTTAGGGGTTGCCCTACGCAAAAATAGCTCGATGCCAGGATTCATTACTCATACAAACAAAAAGCCCCACGCTCATACAGCCTGGGGCTTTTTGTGTATTTTGAATTGCGCTACTAATGCCACACAACACTTTTATACGGTATTCGGTTGGGTTAAACGTTTATCGCCTGTCATGTCTTCTCCTCCCCTTGTGGTGCAGGCAAGGGAGGAAATTTGACTGTCAATGCAAGTGGTAGCGTGGAGCTGAGGAGCTGATTGGTACGGTACGTCTGCTTAATAGTTCTTTGAGCAAATTGAGTATTTCTGCCAATCAAGGCTTAACAGGGAACGCGGGGAATCTGGCTGTAAATGCTCATCGTAGCGTGTAAATGATTACTAGGTTTGCTGACATTGCGTTTATTACTGGTTTGACTGCTGCTATTAACCCAAACCCAACTGTGAATGCAGGAGACATTAACACGCCTCAGTTACTTGTCTGTAACGGAGGTAAAGTATCTGTAACAAATACAGAAACAGGTCACGCAGGTATGATGGTCATCAACGCTGATTGTATTAACCTAGACCACTAAGCTTCTCTCAAGACCAACACCCGCAGCCCAAATAAAGACCCCAACCAAGAACAAGCAACCATCAACCTGAATAATGGGCAGTTGCTATTAAGTCGAGAATGTTCTTAATTTTGGATAAAGTCGAGCTAAAATCATGACGGAAAGAAGCCCATAGCTCCTAAATATGTGTCTCTATGCAAGATGCATACATGATTCACACAGATGATAAAAATTACAAATTTCAACAGTGCCGGTAAACTGACCGCTCTTTTGTTCCTGATAACTCTCTTCCTCACACCTTGTGTGATTGTAAATGCAGGAGAACGTGGTGTATTAATGAAATTTGGCGAAGTACAAAACCAGATATTAGGAGAAGGACTTCACTTAATTATTCCTGTAGTCAATACTGTGACAAAGTTGAGTATTAGAGTCCAAAAACAGGAAATTTCTGCTGAGGCTTCTTCCAAAGATTTACAAAATGTTTTCGCTGATGTAGCTCTCAATTGGCATATTATCCCCCAAGAAGCAAATGCCATTTTTCAAGAGATTGGAGATGAACAAAATGTAGTTATTCGGATTATTAATCCAGCAGTTGAAGAAGTACTGAAAGCAGTAATGGCAAAGTATACTGCCGAAGAAATTATTACTAAACGAGGAGAAGTCAAGAGTGGAGTAGATAATGCATTGTCCACACGGCTGGGTAGCTATCACGTTGCAGTTGATGATATTTCTTTAGTTCATGTCCATTTTTCAGAACGGTTTGGTGAGGCGGTGGAGGCGAAGCAGATTGCTGAACAAGAAGCAAAACGAGCAGAGTTTATAGCACTGAAAGCAACAAAAGAGGCTGAAGCAAAAGTTAATTTAGCCAAAGGAGAGGCTGAGGCACACAGATTATTACGTGATGGTTTAACTCCAGAAATTCTGCAAAGGCAAGCAATAGAAAAATGGAATGGTAAGCTGCCATTAATTGTAAGTAAGGAGGCTCCAAAATTGTTGAATTTAAGTGAATTTTTAAAATTTGATGAAAATTGATCTTCTTGCTCGCTGACTTGCTCTCCATCAAGAGACTCAGAACCCCGATTTCTTCAATAAGTCAGGTTTTTTTGTTCGTAACTCTTCCATACTATATATACATAGTATGGATGCACATCTGTGCATCCATACTATCGATTCCTTTGTAGAAAAGTGATAAACTAAATTAACTATTGGAAAATAAAATAGGAGAATCAAGAATCTTCAACTGTATCAATAGCATAATTAACAGGGTATAAAGTGTTGAAGAAATTAGACCTGTGAACAATTCTTTTTTGAGGTTATGCTCTTTAGGTTCTTTTTGAAAAATGTCCTTAGAACCGAATTGCATCAAGAGAATTCCCACAATGTTAGAGAGCCAGTATCCAATAATTGAACAAGGTAGAAGCAATTTTGGGGAAAGTAAACTACATGCATACCCAAACCCATAAGCTATTGGCAGATTGAATAGTAAGTCATTCCACCAACATAGTGGTGATAATAAATATCCTAGTACTACAAAAAATCCACCTCTGAGTTTTTTGAAAATATCTTTTTTGAACTCTACTGGAGTAGACTTTTGTAGTTGCTCTAGTGCTGTGTCTTTTGTTCCATTCAACTCTTGACTAACGTTTTGGACGCTTTCCATAAAAATCCACTATTCCTCTCGTCTTAGTGTAGTTTAATATATAAACTAAATCAACGTCTAGTACACGAGTGATGAAATTTTGGCTTTTTGATGTTGAAACTTTTACCACTGCATAGTCTCAGCAAAATCGTAAGAAGCAAAATTGAGTTTAAATCAACTGCAACTTCACATATCTGAATTTCTGCCAGAGACACATTAGTTAGTTCGCTTCTTGCAGAATCTAGGTTTTTTCTAAAATATCTGAGTGAGATAGAAAAATTTATACACAATTGAGACAATCAACGCTATTTATTGCTCAATAAGTTTTAAAATCAAAATATATCTTTATATATTATAGCACACGATAAGTTACAACACCGATACTACAATAGCTAGAGCCTTATTAGGTTAGGATAAATGTTGAGTTGCAAAATTTTTATGTTTTTGCATATAGCAGGAGTAGAAATTTGAACTAATAGTAGCTACAATAAAAGTGCTGAGTCAGCTTAATCGAAAAATGACAGATTTAACTCCAAACAGCACCTTTTTAATAGTAGGAATTGTTTTTATAACGATTGCTGTTATCGGGCAATCTAAATTAGCTTTCATTGAAATAAATCCTGGTTGTTTTGGGAGATTTTTGGCTTTATTTATTGGTCTTTCGAGCCTATTATATGCTTTAGGGCTAATCAATTTGTCAACAGTAAACCTGGACTTCTTAAGAACTGCTCTGACAGAACAAATAAAACAGAGTATAAGTTCAATTAATGACCTTTTGCAAGGTTCGTAATAAGCTAAAAATAAGTTTTTCTGTCTGCATCTTAATATTTTGAGGAGGAGATAAAGTACAGCTTTATCGTGATGAGGTTAAGCTATTCTTATTAGGAGGTACGCGCCAAACGCACCGCTACCACTAACGGAACTCAGCACTATTCATAGACTAGTAGAGTATGTTTGGCCAAACTCCGTAACGGACCCTACTAGTCTTTCAATGATATATATAATAGCTAACTAAATATCTCCTTCCCTTTGCCAAAACTGCCGTAAAATCTCTCCTGGCTTTCTATCCCAGGTGTCGATATGCTCGTATATTAAACTATCTTGATTGAGTTTATACGTTGAATAGCCATTAAAAAGCAACCCTGCTTTCCAGGGAACGCGTAACACTCCCCGCACCGTCCATTTTGCTAAAATCGTGTTTTCGGCTGACTGAGAAATTTCATGCACATCAAAGTAAATTTGAGTAAAAAATAGCCGAGCATGAAATCGTAAAGTCCAAAATATAATGCGATAGTTAAATTTGTATTTGAATGTATTCACCGGGTCTTTAAAATAGATATCCTGTGTATAGATGTCATAAGAAATATCTTTTTCAAAAAGTGTCGGTAAATCTTTTTTTAAAGTATTAATTACCTTTTCCACTGGCAATTTATATTCCATGCGCCTTTTCCTTTAAAAAATCTTTTTTAACAAATTTTCCACTCCTGGCCAAAGTGAAGATGTTCTCTTGTTACTCATACCACCTGCATTTAAATCTGAAAGAGTGGGAAATAATGCAGACTTAACATAAGGCCCATTTCGCAAAACTTTAGCAAGAGTGTTGTTATTCTCGCGCAAACCTTCGTAAAAAAAGAATACCTCTCCTTGAATGCCAAGTTGACGATTGTATTCAATTGCCTGCACCAGATATTCTGGACTAATGCTGTAAGAGCCAAGCTTCATTAGAATTCCCGGTGCTAACTTCGGTAAAGTCGCTTCAGTGAACTGCTGGTTTACCAGTTTATCAGCGATCGCCTGATAACTCCTAAAGTCACGGCGATAAATCTGCGGCTGAATCATATCAACTATTCCCCGCTTCAGCCATTCAGGCGAGTCTTGCAGATATTCCTGGAATGCCCAATCATGGATATTAGGTGCGATCGCTACTAGCAAATTAGGATTCACCGCTTTTACCTCTCGGTAGAGACGCACCAAAAAGTCAGTGAGAATATCTGCACGCCACTGTAACCATTGCCTATCCTTGGGGTTCTGTGGCGGATTGCGATCGAATTCCTGGCGATAGCGAGTGACAGTTGCCTCATCATAACCACCTTCACAAGGTAAGGCTGGCAAGCGATCGTCTCCTTGAACACCATCCACATCATAATTCTTTACAACTTCCAGCACCAAGTTCAAGAAAAATTCTTGCACCTGTGAGTCGAGTGCATTCAACCACTCAAAGCCGTTTTTTTCCAGTAAATTGCCGTTGCGATCGCGCGCAGCCCATTCCGGTTTTTTCTGTAAAAGTACACCGCCATTCAAATTGTAGGAACTGGCAAAACCGTATTCAAACCAAGGAATAACTTTCAACCCAACTCGCCGCGCCTCAATTATCACCTCTTCTAAAGGGTCGCGGCCTACAGACATAGGGTCAATTTCGACTCCAAATGTCTGCTGCATTGTTTGACTAGGATACAGAGTTACTGCCTTATTCCAAACAACGGGAAACACCACATTAAATCCTGTATCGGCCAAGAAATCCATCGCTTCAGCAATGCGTTGCTTTGACCTGAGAACTTTACTATCAGTAGTAGTCAGCCAAATACCACGGGTTTCTATTATTGCCATTTCTATAAATTGAAATTCTCGGCACTGGACCATCTAAACATTGACTAGCCGACGATACCGCGCTTGTATTATTGTGTAAATCCCATAGGCAACTAAACCTAGTGCCACAATACCCAAAAGCCATGCTCCGTTAGGCTGTTGCGCTAGCGTCTGTAATACTTCATCCAAACCTTCTGCGGTAGCGGCGTTCGATTGCCTTGCCGCTTCAATTAAAAACCAACCGATAATACAAAATACTATACCCCGTGCCGCTAAACCAAATCTGGAAATCCTCATTACCCATTGGGCTTGTGTGTTGCTTAACTCAGTTAAATTGAGTTCTTTACGAAATTTGCCACTAAAAGCTTGATAAAACTGATAGAAACCTAGAGCAATTACAAACGCCCCTACAGTTCCAACTAACCATTGACCAAAGGGTTGAGAAAGCAAACGTGCTGTCGAATCTTCAGTAGAATCACTACTATTTTTACCACTGCCTGTACCCATAACGATTTGCACAGCGCTTAAGGCTAAACTTGCATAAATCAAGCCATTAACTGCGTAACCAATTCGTACTGCCAAACCTTTGGCATCATTACCTTTATTTTCTGGGTCTTTAATTGCCTGTACAAAACGCCAGATTACGTATCCAATCAAGCCAATTGCAACTAGAGCCAGCAAAAATTTACCAAATGGCTGGTTAACGATTGTTTGGAGAGCGCCTTGGGTATCAGTTGTTCTACCACCCCTGCCAAAAGCCACCTGTGCTGCCAGTAGTCCAACTATACCGTAAACTACTCCCTTGGAAACATAGCCAAATCGTCCCAGTCGCTCAACCCACAATGAAGCATGGTTTGTCAACTGTTGTGTCATGGTAGTTGGAGAGAATTATTATATCTAACTTTTACCAAAATTAACCCACGATTTACATCTACCGTAAGATAAATTGTCTAATATTTTTACAAAAAATCACTATTTTAATACTGTCTTTTAATAGATGTGAGGCTACTCGAAACAATATTACATTTGTTAAGTACAGTATTACTGTTTAGTATTTTTTAATGCTGAATCTGAATTAATTATGTCTCTAATAGAAAGTTCTTGGAAACACGAATATCTAACTAGCAATGGGGTAAAACTACACTACGTTACCCAAGGTGAAGGCCCTTTAATGTTGATGTTGCATGGCTTTCCTGAGTTTTGGTACTCTTGGCGGCATCAAATACCAGAATTTGCCCAAAATTTTAAAGTCGTTGCCCTTGACTTGCGTGGCTACAACGATAGTGATAAACCAAATGAGCAATCAGCTTATGTAATGGATGAGTTTATTAAAGATGTTGAGGGACTAATTAAAGGATTAGGCTACCAAAAATGTGTATTAGTTGGACATGATTGGGGAGGTGCGATCGCTTGGAATTTTGCATACACTCACCCCGAAATGTTAGAACGATTAATTATCCTTAACCTGCCTCATCCGGCCAAATTTGCCCAAGGGTTACGCACTCCCCAACAGTTGGTACGTAGCAACTACGTATTCTTGTTTCAACTACCGTGGATACCAGAATTACTTTTACAATCTTCAGACTACCAAGCTATTGAAACAACTTTTAAAAGTATGGCAGTTAACAAGAGTGCTTTCACCAAAGCGGATATTGACGCTTATAAAAATGCTGCTGCAAAACGCGGTGCTCTCACAGCAACGTTGAACTACTACCGCAATATTTTTCAACAAAGAATGGTAAATCCAAATTGGGACATTCTGGAAGTGCCAACACTGATGATTTGGGGAGAAAATGACCCTGCACTTGGCAAGGAACTAACCTACGATACCGCAGCTTATGTCAGGGATTTTCAAATCAAGTACATTCCTAATTGTGGACATTGGGTGCAGCAAGAACAGCCGGAATTGGTTAATGAGTATATGCAACAATTTCTGAGGACTTAAGCTAAACCATCAATTAATAAGTATAAATACTTCTTTAACTAGCTATAGCAAGTAGCGCCATTTTTTACTTTTAAAAAGATTTAATAGTAATTTAATACTGGTAGCTTTTCCGGAATTTTTGGTAAAAACCGCCATAAATCCGAAATTAATGGTATTTTTGACATCACTTTTATTTGTGTTTCAGCTCGCAACAAACTTGTCTGGAGATAGATTGTCACAAGAGAGATTGACCTCACGAAGTTTAGTGAGATAATAGAGTTGTGAGGGACAGAACGGACGCAACTTGATTATTAAGGGGGAAAATTTATGAAACTCCAGCTATTAGCGGCCATGGCCTTAGCAACTCCCCTGTTTTTCGCTAGCTCGGTTAGAGCCGAGAATCCACAGGATTTACAAAAGCTGCTTTCAACTGGGGAATGTGTTAAGTGCGATCTATCAGGAGCTAACCTTAGTGGCGCTCATTTAATTGGTGCTGACTTGAGAGGCTCGAAGCTTCAAGAAGCTAACCTTGTAGGAGCTAACCTCGAAGGTGCTGACTTAACAGGTGCAAACTTGGCAGGTGCTAACCTAACATCCGCTTATGTAAGTAATGTGAATTTGAAGCAAGTCAATCTCAACAGAGTAAATTTTACTCGTGCTACGATTCACGATTCTAATGTGTATCAGGCATCAATGAACGATCTAAATCTTACTGATGCAGAAATATTTAACACTGGAATCGGGATTGGTGGAGAAGACGCTGAAATTCCCGATTGGAAATAGACTCAACTGAGTAAACAGGTAGAAATCAATACAATATAGGTTTCGGCGGGTTTTAAATCAAATAAACTAGTTTTTTACCAGAATTATCCTTAAAACCTGCCTCTACAAAAATATTAATAAAAATGAAACCCCTCTGCCTTGTAATCACTTTACTATGGTAAAAGCAGAGGGGGTTTCTTTTTGCGATCGCGCTGACATCGACACAAAAAAGTGCAATCAAAATCTGAAAAGCTTTGTTATTTACCGTCAGAGGACTTTACTTTATGAAAGACCCGAAACGCGGATATATTCAAGATTATCCCTAGTGTTACCTTTAGTATCCTTGGTGGAACAATACCGACAAGCATTCCTCCAATTATGGCTCCAATCACCGAACCAACTCCCATAGGCGCTATAGTATTGCTCAAGACTGTACGATCTGTAAATGCACCTCGACTAGCATATTTGATAATCCCTACCAGTACAGTTGGTAAGCTAACGATAAGACTGGCTGTACCTGCTGTTTTAATATCTGCACCAAAAGCGAAAACAAGTGTTGGGATGATTACTTCACCTCCTGCAACCCCAAGTAAACTGCTTACTAGCCCAATTGCTAGACCAAATAAAATACCTGCTGGAATACGCCAACTTAAAGCAGGCGGTAAAAAAGCTGGTATTTGTTGAGGTAGAAAACCCTCGACTATTAAGGCAATACCAATCACTACTAATAACGTTAAGATGATGCGCTCAAGCTGTTCGTTTGAGAGCCTTCCTGCGATCGCTGCCCCGAAAAAGGCTGTGATAACCGCTCCAGTTATCAAGGAGAAAACCACAGGAAGTAATAGAATAACTTGACTCAAAGAAAGCGTACTGCCCCGGATTGTCAGAGAAGCAGCGATCGTAATCAAGCTGACGGCTAGGTTCAAAGGTATGGCCTGCTGCACTGAATAGTTCAATCTGCCAGCAAGGACTGGCAGACGAAACTCTGCACCTCCTAAGCCAATCAGCCCACCTAACACCCCAATTGGCACGGCGTAAAGAAAGGATAATCGGAAACGACGAACTTGCAAGCTTGTAGTTGTAGGCTTCAGTGCAGACGCATTATTCTTTTTCATTAATTTCCTGCTTAGGTGCTTTTCTCGTCAAAGCTATATATATCAGGATTTATTAGGACAAAAGAGGATTAGATAGGCGTTAGGTTGTAATTAAGCATTTAACCATGCAGGTAATCTGCTAGCTGCAACTCTCGCTGCTTTAGCAGGTTAATTTATTGCGCGCAAGGCTGGATTTTTGGTGTGATTCCCGTGTTAATGGTAACTTATTTGACTAAATGTAGGGACACTTGAATGTTAGCCAAGGGATGCTCAACACTACCATTGTTGTTGGTGCTGGTTACAATGTTGGTTTTTTGATTCTAGCAGCGATGCCTGCGGCGGGCTATGCCTACCCAGCTGTGGCTTTAACAATTTTTTGGTTCTGTGTACCTCAAACAAAAATCAGGAGTTAATAGAAAAGTATCAAATCAAAAGCATCTAGCGAAATCATGATTGTTTTCAGATACATCATCATTGGACTGACTTATATCGGTTTGGGTTTAGGATATCTACCTGGTTTGCGGATGAACCGAGCCAGTATTGCTTTAGTTGGTGCATCTTTGCTGATGGCATTCGGGGTATTAGACCTCAAAGAAGCATGGCAAGCGATAGACTATAAAACGCTGATTTTCCTGTTTGGCATGATGGTAATCAGCACAAACTTAGCTTACGCTGGTTTTTTTCAACTAACCCTTGATACAGTTACACACTTTACCCGCAGCCCTTTGGGTTTGCTAATTGTTTTAACTTTCGGCAGTGGAATTCTCTCGGCTTTTTTTCTGAATGATACTATCGCTCTAATTTTGACTCCTTTGGTTCTTGGTTTAACCCAAACTTTGAACCTCAATCCGATTCCTTACTTACTTGCTTTAGCGGGAGCAACTAATCTGGGTTCAGTGGCTACCTTAAGTGGTAATCCGCAAAATATTTTGATTGGTTCCTTCTCTGGTATCAGCTATCTCGATTTTGCGAAAGCATTGACTCCTATCGCATTAGTAAGTTTGTCGATCCAAATTGCGTTATTGTGGTGGCTTTATCCTGATGTCCGTTCTACTAAGTCTTGTCCGAGTGTAACCCCCGTGCGTTACCGCATATTTAAACCGTTGCTTACTAAAAGCCTATTGATAACAGGAGGATTATTAATTGCATTCTTAATTGGCATACCCCCAGCCCAAGCAACACTGGTAGCTGCCAGTTTACTGTTTATTACGAGGCGAATCAAGCCGCAACGAGTTTTAAATAAAGTAGATTGGGATTTATTGGTGATGTTCTCTGGACTATTTATTGTTACTGCTGGAGTACAAAAATTAGGAATATTGAATTTATTTAGCGGTTTAGTTTATACTCCCTTGAGCATATTAGGAATTACTGCTCTGCTTTCAAATTTAGTTTCTAATGTTCCAGCAGTATTATTACTACAACATTTACTTCCCCATCCAGATACAAAAACCTGGTTACTATTAGCAGCAGGATCTACCTTAGCAGGTAATCTAACTTTGTTAGGTTCAGTTGCTAATTTAATTGTTGCTGAGGCTGTTGCAAAACTTGGTTATCAGTTATCATTCTGGGAACATTTACGTTTTGGTTTACCATTGACTGTCCTGACTCTCATCCTGACTTATTTTTGGATTTAGTCATTTGTCATTTGTCATTGGTCATTTGTTAACAAGTCTTCGGTACGCTGAACCAACATGAGTAGAGTCTTCTGAATTCTAAATTCTGACTCCTGTTTTATTTTTCGATATTCAGGTGATTACTAAAAAATAAGGGTATTGGTAACTTGTCAAGTTGCCAATACCTTCACGTAGATAAACTAAGTTTTTACAGTAGCGTATAAGTCTAAGTCAGTGCCTGAGCAACTACTGCCGAAAGTGACTCATTCGCTGCTTGCTTCAACAATTCGGCTTTATCGGTCTGTTCCCAAGGCAAGTCTAAATCAGCCCGCCCAAAATGACCGTAAGCCGCGACGTCCTGATAAAAACGTCCGCCTCGTTCACTTGGTAAGTTCCGTAAGTTGAAGGTATGGATAATCCCTGCTGGACGCAGTTCAAAGTGTTTGTTGATTAATTCCAGTAAGGTTTCTTCATCCACTTTGCCAGTACCAAAGGTATCCACTAGGATACTTGTAGGTCGTGCTACACCAATAGCATAAGATAGCTGGATTTCAACTTTTTCTGCCAACCCAGCAGCGACAATATTTTTCGCTACATAGCGAGCCGCATAAGCAGCAGAACGGTCTACTTTCGTGGGGTCTTTGCCAGAAAAAGCGCCGCCACCATGTCGTGAATAACCACCGTAGGTATCAACGATTATTTTCCGTCCTGTCAGACCAGAGTCTCCTTGAGGGCCACCAACGACAAATTTGCCAGTGGGGTTGACTAAAAAACGTGTTTCATCATTAGGTTTAACGTCAATGTCGCCAAAAACAGGTTCGACCACTGCTGACCAGAGGTCTTGTTTAATTTTGGCTTGTACCGCTGCCTCATCCGTAATTTCCCCAATACTGGCTGTATGCTGGGTGGAAATTAGAATCGTATCAATACCTACGGGGCGTCCATCTTCGTAGACTACAGTTACTTGGGTTTTACCGTCAGGACGCAGGTATGACAATTCACCTGTTTTACGGACTGCTGCCAATCGGCGAGCAATGCGGTGGGCGAGACTGATGGGTAAGGGCATCAGTTCTGGTGTTTCGTTGCTGGCAAAGCCAAACATTATACCTTGATCGCCCGCGCCAATTTTGTCGAATTGTTCATCACTATCTTGTTCGCGGGTTTCTTGGGCGGTGTTAACGCCTTGGGCGATATCGGGTGATTGTTCGTCTAAAGCCAGCAGAACGCTGGTGCTGTTAGCAGAAAAGCCATTGTCAGCATTGGTATAACCAATTTCGGCAATTTTCTTCCGGGCAAGATTGACGAAATTTACATTAGCTTTGGTGGTTATTTCACCAGTGATTAGCACCAAACCAGTATTAACTACTACTTCAGCGGCGACACGACTGCTAGGGTCTTGTGTCAATAGGGCATCTAGAATAGTATCAGAAATCTGATCGCAGATTTTATCTGGATGACCTTCGGTGACTGATTCAGAGGTAAATAGATATCGACGAGACAAAGGAAATTCCTCCATCGAGAGTTTTTTCGTTGACTAAATGTGAATATTTAGTTCAACTACTAATTTATGAAATCATAACAATATTTATACTTCAGTCGTTAGTATCTTCTTGATATTGATAAAAACCACTAACTATAAGGTAAATATCCGTAAGTAAGATAAATGTATGCTAATTATTTTGCAGCTAAAATGTATTTAATAACACAAAAAAAGGGGGCACCCGGAAGCGCCCCCATAAGCTTTGACACAAACACTGCTGCTTTAAACCTGAATCGCTAACTTTGCTTCCGTAGCTGTCAACCGCTCATAAGCAGCACGCATCTTCAAACCTGTAAGCACTTGGAAGAAGCCAGTTCCATTATTGGAACCTGGATACTCGCGGTGCTGGAGTAACAAGTGAGTCAATTCACCCTGATATTTTGTGGATGTATTGCTGAGATGGGTTTCGATATAAATGACTTCTTCCAAATTGTCAAATTGACCATCCACCTCTAGTACGGAGACATAGCGGCCGTAGTAAACATCTGAACCGTAGTACAGTTGCATACCAGGATAAGAACAGGTCAGCTTGCGTCCACAGGGAGTCCAATTGATTGTTGACCCTTCATCAAATAAGTAGGTTGGATCGAAGCCTTCCTTACCTTCCCGCTGGAGCATACGTACCCGTAAGACTCTACGTTCGGTGTCATTTTTGATCAAGTTTGTGGGCAATACCTGGAGAACCACATCAGCAAATTCTCTTTGTGGTTCGATAAATTTATCAAAGTCAGGTTTGCGGGAATTGATTTGCGCTAACACATCTTCGTAGCGATGACCGCGTTCAGCCATATCTCGCTGGATTTTCCAGGCAATTTTGACCTCATCGCTAATGTCAAAATAAACACTGAAGTCGATTAGCGATCGCACCCGCTCATCATATAAAGGATGCAGCCCTTCAACAACTATAATATGATTCGGCTCTATCCGCTCTGGCGGATCGATCAAGCCGGTTTCGTGGTTGTAAATCGGCTTATCAATCGCTTGACCACTTTTGAGCGCTTTAATTTGCTCATACATTAGGTCAAAATTGTTCGCCCTGGGGTCTAGTGCCGTTATCCCCGTTTCTTTCCGCTGTTTGCGATCCAGGGAGTGATAGTCATCCAAGCAGATGACTGTCATTAAATCTTCACCAAACAAATCGATCAAACGACGCAAAAACGTAGATTTACCGCAACCAGAGTCTCCGGCTACTCCAATCAGTACCACGCGTTCCGGCTTACTTGTCATAAATCTCCTCTAAAATACTAAAGTTGTGTCAATAATTTTTCACACAGCAGATTCTGAAGCCAGGAGTTTACCCCTTTGGTTTATCCTGCGTTCTTGCTACCTAGCACATCTATAAGACACCAAGCGGGTAGACAACAAAGTAATTAAGTTGCTACTCGTCGGACTAGCCTGAATGTTGGTGCCGGTAAGTATTTAATCCTAGTGATATATTTGATTTTAACAGAAGGGGGTATCCCATACAAGATTGCTGTCAAGAAGAATTAACGTGGTTCCTCAATCATTTTTTTGTTAATTTAGTTATTAATTTAAAAATGGGGATCGTTACTGCCCATAAGTGTTGCACCTTTACCAGTCTGCTACTTGTGACTCTATAGAATCAAGAGTATAAGGTATAATTTATTATTGCTGCAAATTTTCTAATTTTCCTAAATTCTAATTCCTACTCGACAATACTTAATATATTCAAAGCAAAAATCTATCCAACGAATGAGGAAACAACTTGCATTACTCAAATTCTTGGATGTAAATTTATGGATATGCTCATATAGAAGCGTTGACGTTATGGCAAAGTACTGATAAAAGGTTGACAGATTTTTCACATCAAGTGAAACTAATTACAGTTGCTTAAATTATGATTGTCTATCTCGCGATATTTGTGGCTAGAGTTATCCTAGTTATGTAATTGTCCATAGATAGGTAATGAAGATAGCTAACCACATTCCAGAAGAGTAGTAGATTTGGAGAAGTAAAACCAATCGGAAGAAAACCTTCCTTTCTTAACATTATCCGATTTAAACCCCTGGAGTAAGCAAGCACAAGGGAAGCTTTTGGAGGTAAACTGAGCGGTAGCTTCCACCGATCGAAGTAGCCCTCCGAGAATATCTACTATTGTGAGTTGCTCATAGGGTACTAAGGTCAAAAGCTATCTCCCTAATGGGGGTGGTAGTTAACGAAAAAAAGATTAAATTGATTCATTATTAACATTCTCCACAAGACTTATCCTTTACCTTAGAAGGTGAACAGGTGTGTTTTTTGCTATGCCTGCATGTCTTTGGTGAGTGTACTTAGCAAGGCATTAATTTAATGATGCCGTTTTTCCTTCTTTCTCCAGTTTTGTGAAACGAAAATCCGGTAAACTAAAGCTGGCATGGGATGGGAATAGTTTTTTTTGAAAAACGGTTAAGTAAATTATCGGAGTGGTAGAACGAATGTACAATCAAGGTGCTGTTGAGGGTGCTGCCAACACAGAATTAGGTAGCCGCATCTTCCTTTATGAAGTAGTGGGTTTGCGTCAGAGTGAAGAAACCGATCAAACTAACTACCCAATTCGGAAAAGTGGCAGTGTGTTCATCAGAGTGCCTTACAACCGCATGAATCAAGAAATGCGACGTATCACTCGTCTAGGCGGCACAATTGTTAGCATCCAACCCGTAACTGCTCTAGAGCCAGTTAATGGTAAAGCCTCACTTGGGAATGCTACAAGCGTTGTCAGCGAGTTAGCGACATCTGGGGAAACTGCTGACAGTGAAGGGAATGGTAAAGCCACACCTGTAAATGCTGGTAGTGAAGCCAAAGGCTTCGCAAAATCATCAGCTGAAGAACAGCTCAAGAACAAGGACAAGAAAGGCAACACCATGACTCAAGCGAAAGCCAAAAAAGACCACGGTGACGTTCCTGTTAATACTTACCGTCCCAATGCTCCGTTTATTGGCAAGGTAGTATCTAATGAACCGCTAGTCAAAGAAGGTGGTATTGGTATTGTTCAACACCTTAAATTTGACATTTCCGCCGGGGATTTGAAGTATATAGAAGGTCAAAGTATTGGGATTATTCCACCAGGATTAGACAAGAACGGTAAGCCAGAAAAACTTAGACTCTATTCCATCGCCTCAACTCGTCATGGCGATGATGTGGATGATAAGACAGTATCATTATGCGTCCGCCAGTTGGAATACAAGCACCCGGAAACTAGCGAAACAGTCTACGGTGTTTGCTCCACACACCTGTGTTTCCTCAAGCCAGGGGAAGAGGTAAAAATTACAGGGCCTGTGGGTAAGGAAATGTTGTTACCCGATGACCCTGATGCTAATGTCATCATGATGGCAACCGGAACAGGTATTGCGCCGATGCGGGCTTATCTGTGGCGTCAGTTTAAAGATGCGGAAAGAGCAGCTAACCCAGAGTACCAATTTAAAGGATTCTCTTGGCTAATATTTGGCGTGCCGACAACTCCAAACCTTTTATATAAGGAAGAACTGGAAGAAATTGAACAAAAATATCCCGATAACTTCCGCCTGACTCCTGCCATTAGCCGGGAACAAAAAAATCCTCAAGGCGGTAGAATGTACATCCAAGACCGCGTAGCAGAACATGCTGATGAATTGTGGCAGTTGATTAAAAACGAAAAAACTCACACATACATCTGCGGTTTGCGAGGTATGGAAGAAGGTATTGATGCAGCTTTAACTACTGCTGCTGCAAAAGAAGGCGTAACCTGGAGTGATTACCAGAAGCAACTCAAGAAAGCTCATCGCTGGCACGTAGAAACTTACTAATTTGGTCATTAGTCATTGGTCATTAGTCATTAGTTTTAGACAAAGGACGAAGGACAAAGGACAAATGACAAAGGAAGCAGGATAATCAGTAGGTAGGGCAAACGCTCTACCTACAATTGTTATTGGTGAAATTGGGTGCAAAATGGGTGTGAAACTAGGAATACTGGGATTAGGCACCGTGGGAACGGGAACAGTGCAGTTGTTGCAAGATAGCGCTGGGCGTCACCCATTGTTGCAAGAGATAGAAATTTATCGGGTGGGAGTGCGATCGCTAGATAAACCCCGTGCAGTAGAATTGTCTACGGAAGTAGTAACTACAGATTTAGAATCTATTGTCAACGATCCGGCGGTAGATATAGTTGTCGAGGTGATGGGTGGACTGGAGCCGACGCGATCGCTTATTCTCAAAGCTTTAAGTAATGGTAAGCATGTAGTCACCGCCAATAAAGCAGCGATCGCCCGCTTCGGAACGGAAATTTTCACAACTGCCAATCAAGCAGGCGTATACGTCATGTTAGAAGCCGCTGTGGGTGGTGGTATTCCGGTGATTCAACCCCTAAAGCAATCTTTAAGTGTTAACCGAATTCATACTGTAACGGGTATTGTTAACGGTACAACAAACTACATCCTGACACGGATGCAAACAGAAGGCAGTAACTTCAATGATGTCTTAGCTGATGCCCAGCGATTGGGTTATGCTGAGGCTGACCCCACTGCTGATGTAGATGGCTTAGACGCAGCCGATAAAATTGCTATTCTGGCATCATTAAGCTTTGGTGGACGCATCAACCTACAAGATGTTTATACTGAGGGCATTCGGCAAGTGAGCAAAACAGATATTGCCTACGCCGAAAAATTGGGATTTGTGATTAAATTGTTAGCGATCGCTAAACGTGATACTCCCTCATCTCATCTCTCCGTCAGAGTTCATCCTACCTTAGTGCCTCAAGCCCACCCTTTGGCTAGCATCAACGGCGTTTACAATGCCATTCTTGTGGAAGGAGAACCAATTGGACAAGTAATGTTTTTTGGCCCCGGTGCTGGTGCTGGTGCAACTGCCAGTGCTGTGACATCAGATATTTTGAATTTAGTTGCTGTCCTCAAAACCAATACAGCAGTTGCAAATCCCTTATTAACTTGTGGGCATCAGGAATACTGCCAAATTGCGCCGATGGCAGAATTGATAACTCGATTTTACGCCCGTTTTCTCACTAATGACCAACCTGGAGTTATCGGTAAATTGGGTACTTGCTTTGGCAACTATGGCGTTAGCTTAGAGTCAATTGTCCAAACAGGCTTTCAAGGGGAACTTGCAGAGATTGTGGTTGTTACCCATGATGTGCGGGAAGGCAATTTTAGGCAAGCTTTGGCAGAAATTCAGAATTTATCAGCGATCGAAAGCATTCCCAGCTTACTACGTGTACTTTGAGATTAGTTGCGAGTCAATACTGTTCGGTTAAGGCAATAGACGCGATGAATCGCCGTCTCTACAATAATCAGTCTTTCGTCTTGACGGCGATTTATTGCATCTTTTAGAAAATAGCGATCGCACTACATATACTCAAAAGCTCAAGGAAGCGGCAGAAAAGCTTGGTAAATCAGTACGTACAGTGCGACGGCTGGTAGATAAATGGGAACAGGAAGGTTTGGCTGGACTGGCGCAAAATCAACGGATGGATAAAGGGAAGCATCGAGTTGATGAAGACTGGCAAGAGTTTGTATTGAAAACTTATAAGGAGGGTAATAAGGGAAGTAAAAGGATGACTCGCCAGCAGGTATTTATTAGAGTGAAGGCAAGAGCAGACGAACTGGGAGTTAAGCCTCCTTCCCACATGACGGTTTACCGAATTTTGCAACCATTAATAGATAAAATTGAGCAAGCTAAAAGTATTCGCAGTCCGGGTTGGCGTGGTTCGCGCTTATCAATGAAAACCCGTGATGGAAAAGACTTGCAAATAGAACATAGTAACCAAGTTTGGCAGTGCGACCACACCCTTATTGATGTTTTATTAGTAGACCAGCATGGCAAAATTCTTAGTCGTCCTTGGTTAACAACGGTTATTGATAGTTATTCACGCTGCATTATGGGGATTAACTTGGGCTACGATGCACCAAGTTCTCAAGTTGTAGCTTTGGCGTTACGTCATGCAATTTTGCCCAAGCAATATGGTTCGGAATATGGGCTTAATGAAGAATGGGGTACTTCTGGTTTACCGCAACACTTTTATACGGATGGGGGTAAAGATTTTCGTTCCAACCATTTGCAGCAAATAGGAGTGCAGTTAGGGTTTGTTTGTCATTTGCGCGATCGCCCATCTGAAGGTGGTAGTGTTGAGCGTCCGTTTAAAACTCTAAATACAGAATTATTCTCAACTTTACAAGGATATACAGGTTCAAACGTTCAAGAGCGACCAGAGGAAGCGGAGAAAGAAGCTTGCTTAACGTTGCGGCAGTTAGAGCAAATGTTGGTGCGTTACATCGTTGATAACTATAACCAGCGACTTGATGCTCGAATGGGCGACCAGACAAGATTTCAACGCTGGGAATCTGGTTTAATTGCAGCACCCGATTTACTTTCCGAGAGGGATTTGGATATTTGCTTAATGAAGCAAACACGGCGACAAATTCAACGCGGGGGATATCTGCAATTTGAAAACTTGATGTATCGAGGTGAACTCTTAGCGGGTTATGCGGGAGAAAGTGTTGTGTTGCGATATGACCCTAGAGACATCACAACAATTTTGGTTTATCGCATAGAAGGGGATAAAGAGGTATTTATTGCTCGTGCTTATGCTCAAGATTTGGAGACAGAAGAACTATCTCTAGATGAAGCAAAAGCTAGCAGCCGCAAGGTCAGAGAAGCGGGTAAAGCTGTGAGTAATCGCTCAATTTTGGCTGAAGTTAGAGAACGCGAAACATTCCAAACTCAAAAGAAAACCAAAAAAGGGCGTCAGAAAGTAGAACAGGCTGAGGTCAAAAAATCTAAACAACTTATACCTGTTGAGCCGGAGGAATCAGTAGAGGCAGTATCTATTGATAGCGAACCTGAGCCTGAGATGCCGGAAGTTTTTGATTACGAACAAATGCGTGAAGATTACGGATTTTAGAAAATGACTTCAAAAGAAGCCCAAGCAGTCGCCCAACAATTGGGTGATATTCCCGTTAATAGTGAAAAATTACAGGCGGAGATTCAACGATTAAATCGTAAAGGTTTTGTCCCACTTGAACAAGTGCAAATTCTGCATGATTGGTTGGAAGGAAAGCGCCAATCAAGACAATCTGGGCGTGTGGTAGGTGAGTCGAGAACTGGTAAAACAATGGGTTGTGATGCCTATAGGCTTAGGAATAAACCCTCTCAAGTTGCAGGAAAACCCCCAACTGTACCTGTGGCTTATATCCAAATTCCCCAGGAGTGCGGTGCTAAGGAATTCTTTGGGGTAATTATGGAGCATTTGAAATATCAAGTAACTAAAGGAACAGTGGCAGAAATTCGAGATAGAACACTACGGGTTCTTAAAGGTTGCGGCGTGGAGATGTTGATTATTGATGAAGCCGATCGCTTTAAGCCGAAAACTTTTGCGGAAGTGCGTGATATTTTTGACAGGTTGGAAATAGCAGTGATTTTGGTAGGAACTGACCGCTTAGATGCAGTGATTAAGCGGGATGAGCAGGTTTACAACCGTTTTCGGTCTTGTCACCGTTTTGGAAAGATGTCAGGGGAAGATTTTAAGCGAACGGTGGATATTTGGGAGAAACAAATACTGAGATTGCCAGTTGCCTCCAACCTTTCGAGTAAGACGATGTTGAAGACATTAGGGGAAGCAACTGGAGGTTATATCGGTTTGATGGATATGATTCTCCGAGAGACTGCAATTCGGGCTTTAAAAAAAGGACTGCAAAAAATTGACTTGGAAACTTTGAAGGAAGTAGCTGCTGAGTACAAGTGATGGAAGTGGAAAATATTAAGCCTTGGCTGTTTAGAGTTCAACCATATCAAGGAGAAAGCCTAAGTCATTTTTTGGGACGCTTTCGACAGGCAAATGATTTAACCCCTACTGGGTTAGGTAAGGCAGCAGGACTTGGGGGTGCGATCGCACGATGGGAAAAGTTTCGGTTTAATCCCCCACCATCTCGCCAGCAGTTGGAAGCATTGGCTAAGGTTGTGGGGGTTGATGTCGATAGATTAGTGCAGATGTTACCACCTGTTGGGATGGGAATGAAAATGGAGCCGATTCGGTTATGTGCTGCTTGTTATACCGAGTCGCCCTGTCACAAGATTGAATGGCAGTTGAAGGTGACACTGAGATGCGATCGCCACAAGTTAAGCTTGCTTTCAGAATGTCCCAACTGTGGCGCAAGATTTAAGTTTCCAGCGTTATGGGTGGATGGTTGGTGTCAAAGGTGTTTTATGACGTTTGCTGATATGGCAACACACCAGAAGTATTATTAAATACTAGTATTTTAATTTCTCGAATGTCCTAACTAGAGAGTGATTCTGTCTAACTGCACCACTTCCAGATTAAATATAATTGTAAAAGTCGCACTTGGTATAAGTCGGCGCAGTGCTTGTGAATGGGCTTCTGCATCGCTTCGACGACGAAAACGAGCAACAATTTGGTGTTGCATACTGGGGAAATGACGGACGATACACCAAGGATGAAGTTTGTCAATGTAGCTCACAAAAACCTCCTGACAATACTTGTGATTTAGCTGATTACTTGAGTAGTTAAAGCTTACTTGCTCACAAAATTTCCTAGACAAAAGCCACTCTACTGTGAGAGTGGCTGGTAAAAAATGTCAGAATGATATTGAAATTTGTTGACTTTTAATCTCTATTTACTCTGGTTACTTAAACAGAGCTTGTTTAAAAGTCCTTCAGGAATCTCCTCAAAGCCTTCTAGCAGCAAATCCATCAGGGCAAGATGGCGTAAATCGGAAGGCATGGGACGGCGGTAGTTGCGCCCTTTAGAGAACCAGCGCCGAACAGTTGAAAGTGAACGAGAGCAAATTCGAGCGATCGCCTCATGATTAACGTCCCATTTGGTATAAAATTTATTGGGTGTCATCCCTAGTTGACAATGGCTGTAAAAGTCAATCAGGTTTTGCTCGCGTTCTTGTAGAGGGCGGGGATTAGTCATATACTGGCTCTCCTTCCAGTGGTTCTAAGTCCTCCTCCCAAGCGATATCGGCAGATATCCAAGCTGCACTGAGGCTGTCTTTGCTTAACCAAATTAGGTAGCACCAACTCCAGCAGCAAAGATGTGGGGCAAAGCTGTAAAATCTGCCGATCGCAATTCCCCAGTCGGTGTCAGAACTAAGCCAGCGTAATCTATCGCCGTACAAAAAGCGGGGTATTTTGGCTGTATCAGGAAAATCGTCGGGTAAATCAACAGAAAGTTTCTGGTTAGTCAACTCTGGAAATAAATCTTGGCGATTTTTAGCAATTGCACTCAAATAATTAGCTATTAGTTCAGCATTGATGCTCTGGGTTAGGTGAGAAATCAACACCGCCGCTAAAGTTTCTTGTTCTTGCTGCTCACCATAATCGCTGAGTTTTGCCAATAGTTGAGTTATTCCGAAGTCATCTAAAGCTTGTAGATAACTTCTGTGTTCATCTGTTTTGTAGCAAACAGGCTTTAACATGGAATATGTCTCCTGTATAGAGGGGGCCAAAAGTCAGCGTCTTCCCTGCAAAAGTTGAGCGCTGGCTTTTGACTTATCAGTAATTATACATAATTTTAATGATATTTTATTTTTATTTATGTGTTTTTAGTGATTTAATATAGAAACACATAACTAAGTTGATGATAGTCACATGGGGAAAGTTGTAGTAAGTATTTACATGGAAGAAGAAGACAAGGAAGCTCTGCAACAACTGGCGGATGCAGAGGAGCGTTCTTTGTCGCAAATGGCAGTGTTAATTCTGAAACGAGCTGTTAAACAAGCGCAGGCGGAAGGGATAATTTTGCCTACTCAGGAGAAGGGTAAATGAGGCGTAGCTGCTTGCCCTTAGATATCACCTGTAAACCAATTAAGTTTTGAGAAAAATATCAGGAAATTACATCAATAGAAAATAATGGTTAAATAAAAATCTTTACAAAATAAGTAGTTTCGGTATCTGAAAATAAGTTCAGGCTACATCATTAAACGGAAGTTGAGGAATTTGATTGTAAATTTCTGCATTTACTTCGAGAGCTTGACGTAAATCGTATTGCGTTTGTAAATTCAACCAAAACTGAGCGCTGTTCCCAAAATAGCGCGATAGACGCAAGGCTGTATCTGCTGTAATACTACGCTTTCCTTGTACAATTTCGCTAATTCGTGTTTGACTTACACCTATATCTTTGCTTAATCGATAAGGTGTGATATTCAAAGATTGCAAGAATTCTAGTTGCAGGATTTCGCCAGGATGGATGTTTGGCAGACGGTTGTTATTCATAATGATTTTTATACTTAGTGGTAATCGACTATTTCAATTTCCGAAGCATTGTTTTCATTTGTCCAAACAAAGTAGATTTGCCATTGATCGTTAATACGAATACTGTACTGCCCAATTCTATCGCCAACTAGCTTTTCTAAGCGATTTCCAGGTGGAACACGCAAGTCATTAATTGATGTTGCTGCATCAAGGATAAGCAGTTTTCGTAAAGCAGTTTTCTGGATATTGGGCGGGTATTGAGGAGATATGAAGCCTTCAAAAATTAGCTTTGTCTCTTCAGATTTGAAACTGACAATCACAATACTATCGTTTCGCCTTACTATCGTCGAACGTTAGTATACATTGTCAAGTGATAGATTTTTACTTTCCCCTTCAACCTGTAAACTTGTATTTGCTTGGGCAAAGGCTGTGCAAGTTCCTCTGAATTTTAGAGCAAGTCAATTTTTTTATGGAGTTTGACGTTTGTTCTTATCCCTCGCAGCCAGATTTTAATGACGTAGTTTAGCAAGAAATACCGAATTAGAAGCTGATTTAATAAATTTCCGAAAATTATGCTCGAAGTCTTGTGTTTATTTCATAGAATTTGCGGATACATCAAATTATTAAGTTGACATAATGCTTCTAAGTAGTGTCGAGCGCTTGAGAGTCATGCTTGTAACTCTACTGTTGTCGTTTGCTGTCACGGGAGAACTCAAAGCTGTTGCAGCGGTTGCAAACCTAACTTTGGCACAGGCACAAACTGCTCAAAATCCAAAAGATGAGGCAGATAGACTGCTAAAAGAGGGTAAACAAAAACTAAAGCAAAACCAATTTCAAGCAGCACTAGAGGCATTTGAAAAAGCCTTGACTTTGTATCGACAAGCTAAAAACCGCAAGGGTGAAGGTGATACTCTCTACAGCATTGGCGATGTTTACTATGATCAAGATAAATTTTCCCAAGCAATTGAGTTTTATCAGCAAGCTTTGGTAATTCGTAGGAAACTAAAAGATCGCACTCAAGAAGCCACAACACTCAATGATATCGGCTTATCTTACAGGAAATTAAGCCAGTACCCCAAAGCCTTGGAGTACTATCAGCAAGCTTTAGCGATTAGTAAACAAATCGGCGATCGCTCTGGTGTTGGCACAACGCTCAACACCATTGGCTCTATTTACTCCAGTCTCGGACAGTACCCCAAAGCCTTGGAGTACTATCAGCAAGCTTTAGCCATTCGTAAACAAATCGGCGATCGCTCTGGTGTTGGCAGAACGCTCAACAACATTGGCTTAATTTACTCCAGTCTCGGACAGTACCCCAAAGCCTTGGATTACTATCAGCAAGCTTTAGCGATTATTAAACAAATCGGCGATCGCTCTATGGAAGGCACAACGCTCAACAACATTGGCTTAATTTACTCCAGTCTCGGACAGTACCCCAAAGCCTTGGATTACTATCAGCAAGCTTTAGCGATTATTAAACAAATCGGCGATCGCGCTATGGAAGGCACAACGCTCAACAACATTGGCGAGATTTACCGAAGTCTCGGACAGTACCCCAAAGCCTTGGATTACTATCAGCAAGCTTTAGCGATTATTAAACAAATCGGCGCTCGCTCTATGGAAGGCACAACACTCAACAACATTGGTTATCTTCTAGATACACAAAAACAACCGGAATTGGCAATTGTTTTCTTCAAGCAATCTGTCAATGTTATAGAAACGATTCGGCAAGATTTGCAAGTGCTACCCAAAGAACAACAGGAATCATATACAAAAACCGTTGCATTTACCTATCGCCGTCTTGCTGATTTATTACTACAAAAAGACCGCGTACTTGAAGCGCAACAAGTTTTAGATTTGCTAAAAGTACAAGAACTGCAAGAATACCTCCGCAATGTCCGGGGTAATCAGCAGACACAACAGGGACTAGATAATCTGCCGCCAGAACAAAAAATTTCTGACAGCTACAATCAGCTTTTAAATCAGGCAATTGAAATCGGCAAAGAACTTACCGAACTGCAAAAGATTCCCTATCCTCAACAAACTTCTACACAAAAACAACGTCTTGCTAAACTTACGAACCAGCAAGGGCAAATCGTCAAAATGTTTGAAGAATTTACCCGTCGTCCAGATGTGGTTGCCAGTGTGCAACAATTACGCCAAACTGCTAAAGACGAAAACGTCAGTTTGCAACGATTGAGAAACATTGCTGATGACCTGAAGCGATTAGAACAAAATGCCGTCCTGCTGTATCCTTTAATTTTGGAAGACCGTTTAGAACTAATTTTAGTAACACCTGGTTCACCACCCATCCGGCGTACTGTACCTGTCAAGCGGCAAGAATTGAACCAAGCAATTGTCAACTTTCGCAGTGCTTTGCAGAATCATAACATGGATGCGAAAAAACCAGCAAAACAACTATATGACTGGTTAATCAAACCTATAGAAAATGATTTGCAAAAAACAGATGCCAAAACTATTATTTATGCTCCCGATGGGCAACTGCGTTACATTCCTTTAGCAGCTCTGTACGATGGTAAACAATGGTTAATAGAACGTTTGCGGGTAAATAATATTACGGCTGCATCCTTAACTGACTTTACTACAAAACCGCAACCACATCTAAAAGTTTTGGCAGGTGCTTTTACTCAAGGGCATTATGAATTTCAATTAGGTAATCAACACTTTAACTTGACTGGGCTACCTTTTGCTGGTAAAGAAGTTGCCAGTCTGGAAGCAGCTATTTCTGGCACAACCAAACTGTTAGATAAAGACTTTAGCACCACAGCGACAATTCCCCAGATGAATCAAAACTCAGTGGTACATTTTGCAACTCATGCGGCTTTTGTTCCGGGTTTACCAGAAGATTCATTTATTTTATTTGGGAATGGCGATCGCATCACTTTACGCAACATCCAAGACACTTGGTTTTTAACCAACGTTGATTTAGTCGTTTTGAGTGCTTGTGAAACAGGATTAGGCGGAACATTAGGCAATGGCGAAGAGATTTTGGGGTTTGGCTACTTGATGCAAAATGCCGGAGCAAGAGCTGCGATCGCTTCTTTGTGGTCAGTTAATGATGGTGGTACTCAAGCTTTAATGGATGTCTTTTACGCCAAACTCAAACAAGGTACTTTTACCAAAGCCGAAGCTTTAAGACAGGCACAAATAGCTTTGATTAATACTAGCAAAAATACTGAAAGCAAACAACGCGGGAGCAGTATTGAAATCGAAGCCTTACCATCAAATGTCAGCGATCGCCTCAGTCATCCTTACTACTGGGCACCATTTATTTTAATTGGTAACGGATTGTAATTCGTAATTCGCAATTCGTACCTCAACCTACATATTGCGATTTCGAGAGTCGCTAACATAGATTTTGCTTTAAGTTGATTTAGCAATAAATTCTTAGTTAAAAGCTTATTTAATAAATTTTCCGTAAATTCTGCTTTAAATCTTGTATTTTTCCCTAGAGTTTGCGTGCATATAAAATTATTAGGTTGACAATATGCTTTTAAATGGTGTAGAGCGTTTGAGAGTTATGCTTGTAACTCTGGTGTTGTCATTTGCTGTCACAGGAGATTTTGGATTTGTTGCAAACCAGACTTCGGCACAGGCACAAACTACTGAAAATCCAAAAAATGAGGCAGATAAACTGTTAACAGAAGGGAAACAGAAACTAGAGGAAAACCAGTTTCCAGCAGCACTAGAGGCATTTGAAAAAGCCTTGACTTTGTATCGACAAGCTAAAAACCGCAAGGGTGAAGGTGATACTTTTTACAGTATTGGTGATATTTATTATACTCAGGCTAAGTTTTCCCAAGCGATCGCATTTTATGAGCAAGCTTTGGTAATTCGCAGGGAAGTAGGCGATCGCACTCAAGAAGCCATAACGCTTAACGATATTGGATTATCTTACAACAATTTAAGTCAGTACCCCAAAGCGTTGGATTACTTTCAGCAAGGATTAGCCATTCGCAAACAAATCGGCGATGCAAGAGGTGAAGGCTTTAGCCTCAACAACATTGGCTATATTTACGATACTCTGGGAGAGTACCCCAAAGCCTTGGAGTACTATCAGCAAGCTTTAGACATTCGTCAACAAATCGGCGATGCAAGAGGTGAAGGCTTTAGCCTCAACAACATTGGCGGAATTTACGACAGTCTAGGAGAGTACCCCAAAGCCTTGGAGTACTATCAGCAAGCTTTAGGCATTCGTCAACAAATCGGCGATCGCTCTGGCGTTGGCACAACCCTCAACAATATTGGCTTAGTTTACGACAGTCTGGGAAAGTACCCCAAAGCCTTGGAGTACTATCAGCAAGCTTTAGGCATTCGTCAACAAATCGGCGATCGCTCTGGCGTTGGCACAACCCTCAACAACATTGGCGGAATTTACTCCAGACTCGGACAGTACCCCAAAGCCTTGGAGTACTACCAGCAAGCTTTAGACATTTTTAAACAAATCGGCGATCGCTCTGGCGTTGGCACAACCCTCAACAACATTGGCGGAATCTATTCCAGACTCGGACAGTACCCCAAAGTCTTGGAGTACTACCAGCAAGCTTTAGCCATTTTTAAACAAATCGGGGATCGCTTAGGCGTTGGCACAACCCTCAACAACATTGGCTATATTTACGACACTCTGGGACAGTACCCCAAAGCCTTGGAGTACTATCAGCAAGCTTTAGACATTAAAAAACAAATCGGTGATGCGAGAGGTGAAAGCACAACCCTCAACAACATTGGCGGAATTTACGACACTCTAGGACAGTACCCCAAAGCCTTGGAGTACTATCAGCAAGGATTAGCCATTCGCAAACAAATTGGCGATCGCTCTGGCGTTGGCACAACCCTCAACAACATTGGCGAAATTTACGACACTCTGGGACAGTACCCCAAAGCCTTGGAGTACTTTCAGCAAGCTTTAGACATTAAGAAACAAATCGGCGATCGCTCAGTCGTTGGCACAATCCTCAACAATATTGGCTTAGTTTACAACCGTCTGGGAGAGTACTCCAAGGCTTTGGGGTACTATCAGCAAGCTTTAGCCATTCGTCAACAAATCGGCGATCGCGCAGGTGTTGGCACTACCCTCAATAATAGAGGGACAACTTACTATAATTTGAAACAGTACGCCGATGCTGAAAGAAACCTACTAGCTGCCGTTGAAATTTTGGAATCTCTGCGACCTGGATTAACTGATCAAAATAAAATCTCCATCTTTGAAACTCAAGAATTTACTTACCGACATCTGCAAAGAGCCTTGGTTGCTCAAAATAAGACAAACCAGGCACTAGAAATAGCTGAAAGGGGACGAGCGAAAGCATTTATTGAATTATTAGCATCCAAGTTATCCCCCGATTCGCAAAAGCAGAATCCTGAATCACGGCAAAAAAAATTCAACATCAATCTTGAGCAAATCAAACAAATTGCCGAGATGCAAAATGCTTCTGTGGTTGAATACTCCATTGTTTCCGATAAAGACCTTTACATTTGGGTTGTTCAGCCTACAGGTGAGGTAGAGTTTCGCTCAGTTGACCTCAAAAAATCTTTAGACACTTCTCTAGCAAAACTTGTTACTAACAGCCGTGAGTCCATTGGCATTAGAGGACGTGCAAGCATCAAGATAGAATCTGTAGTTGATGTAGCAGAGCAGAAACAACAATTACAGCAATTACACAAATTGCTAATTGATCCCATTGCTGACATTCTCCCCAAAGATCCGAACTCTCACGTCATCTTCATTCCTCAAGGTCAACTGTTTCTAGTTCCCTTTCCCGCCTTACAAGATGTTAATGGTAAGTATTTGATTGAAAAACATACCCTTCTTACTGCACCTGCGATTCAAGTTCTCAATTTAACCCATGAACAAAAGCTCAAGCCACACCCCACAGATTTGCAAGCAGCATTGGTTGTGGGTAATCCTACAATGCCTAAAGTCACAACAAAACTTGGCGATCCACCTCAGCAATTGTCTAACTTAGCAGGTGCAGAACAGGAAGCAAATGAAATTGCCAAACTATTTAAAACTAAGGCATTTACAGGCAATCAAGCTATAAAAGCCAAAATGTTACCCAAGCTATCGCAAGCTAGGATAATTCATTTAGCAACGCATGGGTTATTAGATGATTTTAAAGGATTAGGCGTACCTGGGGCGATCGCCCTTGCTCCATCTGGTAATGGTAAACTCAACGATGGCTTACTTACCGCCGATGAAATTTTAGACTTGAAACTAAATGCTGATTTAATTGTCCTGAGTGCTTGCGATACTGGGCGAGGTCAAATCACTGGTGATGGTGTAATTGGTCTATCTCGTTCCTTAATTACCGCAGGTACACCCAGTGTTATTGTTTCGTTGTGGTCTGTACCCGATGCACCCACGGCTGAGTTGATGACTGAGTTTTATCGTAACTGGCGAGAGCGCAAGTTAGATAAAGCTCAAGCATTACGCCAAGCAATGCTCAAAACTATGGAAAATCATCCAAATCCCAAAGACTGGGCAGCATTTACCCTTATTGGCGAGGCAGAGTAATATCTAAAACCGATACCAAATTGATGACTCTAGACAGCATTTTTTGCTCAACCTGATGGCAGCTTTATTTGTCTATAAATATTGGTAATAGCGTTGTAATCTTTGTTTCATTTTCAATACTACAAATTATTTCAACACACTCAATTTTCTGACTATTTCTGTATTAATACGTATATGCAGATGATAATTTTCATCAGCGAATCAAAATTTATCTATCTTGGGGATGTGGGGAAAAGAGTAGGCTATGTCAATCATCAAGCGTCGTCAGTTTTTGCAGTTCGCTGGTTCAGCTTTAGCCACTCTTGGGATTAGCCAATTAGAAATCGAGCAGCAAGCTGTTCGCTATGGCCAAGTTTTAGCCCAAAATACTCCCCGCAAAAGGGCTTTATTAGTAGGCATTAATGATTACCTAAAAGTAAATGATTTTCAATGGTATCCACTGGAAGGGGCTGTCAATGATACTCAAATCCAGAAAGAACTTTTGATTAATCTGTTTGGCTTTCAATCTGATGATATTCGCATCCTACACGACCAAGAAGCAACCCGTAAAAATATCTTACAGGCTTTTGAAGATCATCTAATTAAATGGGCACAGCCTGGAGATGTAGCAATATTTCACTACTCTGGACATGGTTCTCAAGTTGCCGATCCAGATAAAGTTTTTGCCGATGAACGAGTCAGCACGATTGTACCGATTAATAGTTCCCTCCCACCTGGATATCCCAATAAAGGAGGTAAGGTTAATGATATTACTGGACATACCTTGTGGTTATTAATGCAAGCTATCAACACAGAAAACGTTACCTTTGTGCTGGATAGTTGTTACTCAGGTGGTGCAAGAAAAGGAATTTTGACAGTGCGATCGCGTCCCGGCGATCAAGAATTATTGCGTATTAAAGATTCCAAAATCCAGCTTTTAGCAAGTACCGAAGAACAAGAATTTCAAAAACAATTGATGTCTCGGCTGAAGTTGACAAACTCAGACTTTGTTAAATTGCGTCAACAAGGTGTACCGAAAGGAGTCATGCTTGCTGCTGCTAGACGAGATCAGTCAGCCATTGATACGAGCTTTGCTGATACGCCTGTTGGTATTTTTACTTATATACTCAGTCGCTATCTTTGGCAACAAACATCCTCTGAGTCAGTTGATCGGGTAATGCTAAGTGCGATCGCCACAACCCAAAGAATACTGCAAGAATATTTCCCTACATCCGGCGTTGTGCAACAACCAGAATTTAACGTCAAACAGGGAAGTAATAACGACAAGCAAATAGTTTACTTTACCAATCGAAAAAACATACCAGCCGAAGCAGTAGTTACTAAAGTACAAGGAAATCAAATTGATTTGTTTTTAGGCGGGATAGATCCTCGGAGTTTAAAAGCCTTTGGACGAGGTGCAACCTTTACAGTGGTAGATAATCAAGGGCGAGAACAAGGGCAAGTAAAAATCGAGTCACGACAGCAACTTAAAGCACAAGGCAAACTGATCCAGACGACAACTAGAGGAGCGGCGATCGCAGCTGGTGCATTATTGCAAGAGCGATCGCGGGCAATTCCCAATGACCTGACTTTGCGAATTGGACTAGATTCATCGTTAGGGCAAGATATAGAATCAGCACGACGGGCACTTAGGGCAATTAACAAACGAATTGAGCCTGTATCAGCTAATCAGCCAGATATAAATTACATCCTGGGACGAGTGACACAGGAGTATGTCAAGCAGTTACAAAAATTGAATATTAAAAAGTTACCTGAAGTTGGCAGTATTGCCCTGTTTTCTCCAGCAGCCGATCTAATTCCTGGTTCTGATGGTTCTGCTGGAGAACGTGTATCTGAGGCAGTAAGTAATCGCTTGAAGGCAAAACTCAAATCTTTATTAGCCGCACGCTTGGTAAAACTGACTTTAAATACAACCTCTTCAAAATTGAGTGTGGCCGCTGCAATGGAAACAGTGGATGGCGGTGCTATTCAGGCAGAAGCATTTACGGTCAGAGGAGCAACTGTTGCACCCCTGAGTCGTAGTCGAGGACAAACCACTCGCTCATCTAATGTCCAACGCATTACAGCTGGAACCTTAGTCCGCTTTTTAGTTCAGAATAACGAACCTCACGATCTCTACATCAGTGTGCTGCTCATCAGTGTAGATGGCGAGTTGTTAGTTCTCTCACCGCTACCGGGAAATGAAGATGCTCCTCCCATTGCCGCAGGGCAACAAATTCAAGTCCCCGACCCAGATCGCGGCGAATTGTATAAATTTAGGATTGCTGGTGAGCCTGGTGTCGCGGAAGTACTAGTAATTGCCAGTACGACACCTTTCAAAAAGGCGATTGAGTTATTGCAGGCACTTGCAGCAGAATCAGATAGCCAACGGGGAATACCTGTGAATTTAGATAAAAAACCAGATGAGGCAATTGTCAGTTTACTAAACGATCTCGACGAAGGTACTCGTGGTGCAGGCATAACGCGAGTTGATGGAACCAGCCAAATAGACACACAGCAGATGGCTGCACTATCGATTACATTTGAAATCTTGCCATCTTAGTAAGTCAATCGGTTGGGTCATTGCTAAGAATGAATATTCACTTTTGCATTTAAATGTAGTATGCGATTTAAATTTTCGTGGCTCAAGCTTAATGTTGCTTGCTTCTCAGCACTTCTGGTTTTCCTGACAACTAGTTTATTGACTCCTTTGCCAGGGTTGACACAGCCCCAACAGAATCAAACAAACGCTGAAACGGACAGGCTATTGAAGCAAGGGCTAGAACAGATCGCACTTCAGCAATTTGAGCCAGCAATTCAATCCTTGAAGCAGGCGATGCAGATATCGCAACGATTAGGCGATCGCAAATCTACAATCCTTGTCCTCAAGCATCTAAATACAGCCTTAGACAATTTGGAGAAATCTTTTCCCGTTAAGGCAAAAGAGCAACGCGAGCAAATTCTGTCTACACTACCTACTGACGAACTGACCGTCTTTCAAGGATGGAATGGCGAATTCGATCTGAATTTGGCAGGTTGGCAAATGCTCATGGATTTAGGCGATGACTATGTTAAATCAGGTAACTATACTGCTGCAACTCAGCAATATAAGAAAGCGACGATTATTGCCGAACTTCCAACAGAGCAAAACGGAATACCACCGTTCATCGTTCCCAAGCAGGAAAGAGGTCTATTGATTGCTCAAGCCAGAACTTTAACAAAACTGGGATGGACTTTGGAGAAATTGGGTGATTTACCAAATGCAGAAAAAACATTACGATCTTCTGGAAAAGTCTGGAGCGAACTCTGGAAAAAGACGCAAAGAGAAGATCAAAAGCAGCAGGTTGATTTTCTATCTAGAAGCGATGCTGTACGTTTAAAGATATTTGATATTGGAGAGCAGCAGGCTCTAACTTATAGCTATCTGCAATCTATTCTAGTCAAATTAAAGCAAAAAAACCAAGCTTTGACAGCATCTGAGCAAGTAAGGACGATTGCCCTGATTGACGATTTGGGTTTTCGACTTTCTGAATTTTCTCAGCAAGAACTAGGTAGTAAACCAGTAACATTAAAGGAACTACAGCAGGTTGCTCGTCTGCAAAATAGCACGTTAGTTGAGTACTCGATTATTTATGAAGATATTGTAGATAGCAATCAGTATCGAGATGATGAAACAAATGCCTTTTCATCTGGTGCGTCAACTGCCAAACAGTTTATACAAATTCAAGAACTATCTCTTGAGAATTTGCTCCCCAAACCTACAAAATTATTTATTTGGGTGATTCAGCCAACTGGGAAAGTTGATTTTCGAGAAGTTGATTTGAAGTTGTTGAAAAAACCATTAGCCCAAGTGTTAATTGATAGCCGAGAGGCTATGGGTGTAAGAGGTCGAAGCTCGTCCATCAGCATTGAGCCTATCGATGATACACAACAATTAACTCAGCTACATCAGCTATATCAGCTTTTAATTCAACCAATTGCCGAGCTACTACCTCGTGATGCTAATAAAAAAGTTATTTTCATTCCACATCGGAGCTTAACGCTAGTTCCGTTTGCTGCCTTGCAAGACGAACATGGACAATATTTAATCGAAAAAAACACAATATCTATTGCACCTTCTATTCGCTCGCTATCTCTTACACATAAGCTAAGACAGCGTGTTCGGGAAAGACAGAATGAGCTTCATGATTTCATTAAACCAGCACTTGTTGTGGGCAACCCTACAATGCCAGAATTTTCCAGTATTCAAGGGCAAAAGTCTGAGCGTTTGCCTAGTTTATTAGGTGCAGAACAAGAAGCTCAAGCGGTTGCTAATTTCTTTAAGGTGCAAGCTTTAATAGGTGATAAAGCAACGGTTGCACAAGTGAATCATTTAATTACAGGGGTAAGATTGATTCATCTAGCAACACATGGATTACTGGAAGTTTTCAGTGAGGATGGGCCTGGTGCGATCGCACTGGCACCATCTTCTAATAATTCAGGTTTTATGACAACAAGTGATATACAGAATATGCCAGAGATGGCAGCCGATTTAGTTGTTCTGAGTGCTTGTGATACAGCCAGAGGACAAATCACAGGTGAAGGAATCATCGGATTATCCCGTGGATTTATGACTGCTGGTATTCCTAGTGTTCTTGTTTCTCTATGGGCAGTGAATGATGTATCAACCGCAGAATTAATGATTGAATTCTACCGAAATATGCAAGAACGTCATCTCAACAAAGCCCAAGCACTGCGACAAGCAATGTTAACTACAATGCAAAAGTATCCAAAAAATCCTAAAAAATGGGCAGCATTTACCTTAATTGGTGAATCAGAGTAAAGTGATGAAGATGAGTCCAAAGGATTAGGCAGCATTCACTCTTATTGGTGAACCAAAATTAATAACACTCTCTGTTTTTATCTGCTTATGACTGATTCTCGCCTGCAACAGGCAATAAAACGTTATCAAACAGCTGTTGAGCAACTTAAGACTACTATTGATGCATCTACAGATCCCAATCATCTAATCGCAGATGCTGCTCAACCAACTCAACCAGAAGAAGTAAAACAGCAACTTACACGCACACAAATTTTAGAAGTGTTCACAGCACGAGACGAAGTACAGGCAGCACTGGCAGATACTATGCAGACATCTGGAGAGAGTTTAGCAGCGATCGCTCAACTAGACAAGATACTCAAAGACAATGCTACAGCGATCGCGACTATCCGCGATACCATTGACTGGCAAACCAGCTTCAATCCTCCCAAAGAAGCGTGGTGGTGGTCATTACAACCTGAAAGAAAGCCTCATAAATTTTGGGATCAGCTTGATTGGTTTTGGAGCGCCGTTTCTATATCTTCGCTAACTATTTCTCTTGGTTTAGTCGGAGACATCTCATCTCGTTTCCTCACAGGTGGGCCTGATACACTAGGCGCACTGGCAGTAAGTACACAAAGCATTTTGACATTGCTAACTGCTGGTGGAGCACTTACCCTAGCAGGACAGGAGTCCTACAAACGCACTCTTAACAGGTTGAAAATACCAGAGCGATTTTGGCAGGAAATTAGCGCGGGTTTCTCACTTCTATTAGTAATTGGCTTGTTAGGTCTGCGGTTATCTCTGCCACAAATTGCTATCCTGTATAGGAACTGGGGCTACAAAAACTTTGTAGAACATGATTTAGGAAGTGCTGAACGGAACTATCAGCGAGCGATCAAGCTCAATCCTGATGACGCCCTGGCTCACTTTCGCTTAGGTGTAATTTACGAAGAACTACAAAGACTGGATCTTGCTCGTACCGAGTACCAAATTGCAGCGCAAGATAATATTCCCGATGCCATCAATAATCTATCTCGTCTTTACATTCTCAACAAAAACTATCCTCCTGCGGTGAATTTGCTGTTAAAAGTATTAGCTGATGAACACAAGTTAAAGCCTAGTACAGAAGCTAAATACGCTTTACTGAAGAATTTAGGTTGGGCAAGGCTAATGCAGGGCAATTATCCTGATGCAGAAGCCAAACTACTAGAGGCGATTGACCTACAAATATCTGCCAAAGTCACAAAAAATATTGCGTCCCCTTACTGTCTATTAGCACAAGTCATGGAAGCCCAAAAGGATAAAAAAGGCGCTTTAAAAGAATGGGAAACTTGCATTCAATACGCTGATATTGCTTCTAGTACTGATGAAGATGGTTGGGTAATTACTGCTCAAAAACGCTTGGCAGAACAGGAGAATAAGAAATGAGTAGCTTAAATCTAACTTGCAAAATATTAGTATTAAGTGCAGTAGTATTGGGGATGACAAAAACTGCAATCGCCCAAGGTCAAGCAGCCACCGTCTACTCAGCTAGAATTGACTCCTCAACAGGTAAAGTATTCCTCAAGCGCCCTGATTGGTCAAATTTTCGACTTGTTTCTGTGGGAACAGAATTAAATCAGGGAGATCAGATCAAGCCTGATAAAGGTGTCAGGGTGAGAGTTGTTTGCCCTAATCTCTCCAAACCATTTGTTCCTGTAGGCGTTCAATCAGGTTTAAAAACAATCTGTCCTGTTTGGCAAGCAATTATATCTAAAGCACCTGCACCCGCGGGGACTTTAGGCGGTAATAATCCTCTAATTCCCTACTTAATTACCCCTCGCCATACTCTACTGTTGAGCAGCACTCCTACTTTCCGTTGGAATGCTATACCTAAAGCTACGCAATATACGGTAACTTTGCACAGTCCCACAGGAATAGTGTGGCAAAAGCAGGTCAAAAACAATTCTCTAGTTTATCCTGGCTTACCTCGATTACAACCAGGAACAAACTATTCATTAGTTATTAAAGCCAATAATGGCAAAACATCTCAGGACGAAGGCACTTCTAACCTCGATTTTAGAGTGCTACGTAAATCTGAGGCAGCAGCTATCCAATCTGAAGTAACTAAAATAACTAAATTAGGATTAAATGAACAAGTAACTGCTCTAATGCTGGCAAATCTTTACAGCCGCTATACTTTACCGCAAGATGCAATTCAAGCCTATGGTCTAACTACTGATACCTTCAAAAGCTATAACTTGAGTGCAGATGCGATCGCAACTTTAGAAACTTTAGTAAAAAAAGGTAAGCGATCAACAATCATTTATCGCTCCTTGGGAGATATTTACTGGCAAACTGGATTAGCCCAAAAAGCAGTGGACAATTATTTGGCAGCAATCAAACTTGCCAAAAGTGATGAAGATTTAGAAGAGAAGATATTAGCCCAATTCGCTTTAGGGGAAGTCTATGCTGCAACAGATGATAATAAGCAGGCTATAAGTTGGTATTCTCAAGCTAAGAATGGATACACTTTGTTAGGTGATAGTAGACGTGCCAATTTTTTACAGCAGCAAATAGAAAGCCTACAACAACAATAGCCTCTCTTACTCAAACTTTTGGTGCGATCGCTCCATGAATCCGTCTTCCTTGTCCCTGCTGAAACAATCAGCTTACGTAATGCATGAGGCGATCGCTGGTAGCTTCTACGAGAAAACCATACCAAATTGTAAAAACTGTTTGATGACTCTTATAAAAATGCGATCGCTCTTATTATTTTTCTAAAGGTTATAAATTGCCCCATTCTCAGCTAACCACTGCTTTCGCTCCAGATAATCTGGTAAAATACGCTCCACCCTATGCCAAAATGCAGTGCTGTGATCCGGTTCAATTAGATGCACCAGTTCATGAACTGCCAAATACTCAATCATCGTTCGTGGTAGCATTGCTACTCGCCAGTGAAAAGATAAATCCCCTTTGTGTCCGCAAGAACCCCAACGATTCCCTAACTCACGTACTTGTACTGAACGAGGCGAAGTAGCAACTTGTTTAATCAGTGTGCCAATTTGTTGTTCTACAATTGGCTGAAGGTGTTCCCGATACCACTGAATAAAGTATTCTCGACCTTGAGCTTGGGCTAGGCGTTGTAGCTCAAAGCGGCTTTGATATAGTCTCAGCGATGGCTGCTGTTGAACTTGCTCTACTACTTTGAGGCGATAGCTACGTCCTAGATAATAAAAACCTTCACCTGATACGTATTCTTTAACACTCGCTGGTGGATTTAATGACTCTTTTTTTAAAAGTTTACTGTAAATCCAGTAACGTTTCTCGCTGACAATTCTTTCTAATGTTTCTATTGGTACTTCTGGGGGAGAAGCTAAGACTAATTTACCATCACGTTCGACGGTAATACCTACAGTGCGGCGTTTGGAACTGTGGCGAATTTCAAAACTTAGGTCGCCAAAGGTGATGCTTGTCATGCCATTAAATTATCACGATTCCTCCTAGCTAGTTGGACTAATTTATCCGCAACTTCTTCGAGTTGGTTGTAACTCACTAAATCACGATCGTCCAAGTAGCCTGCTATCCACCTTCTTAAATCCTCTTGGACTATTTGGCTACCCCAATTTACCCGTCGTACTTCTTGGCGGATATGTTCGACAATTTCCACAGTTGCTTGAGCAAGTTCGGGGAGCTGTTTGTGGGAATATTCACCTAAAATATTGAGAAATGGCATTTGAGTTTTAGGATCTAATCCAGTCTCATCCGTAGTACGGGTAGTTTGGATTTGTTCTATATATTTCCGCAAAGCTTCAACTTTTTCTTCCCAGTTATCAGCTAAAGATTCCAGAATTTCTGTTAGTTTTTCACTTAAATTTTTGTAGTAAACTGGGTCTTCTTCATAATTTATGCTGATATGATGACGGGCAGCGAATTCCATTTCTGCGGCTTGTGCTTTAATCGAGCGATGGCGCTGGACATGGGTTTTAAAATCCAGTGACATGATATCAGTCGGTGGCACTTTTGGGTCAATACCTTGCGATTCAATATATTGGTCTATTAATGCTCTAACTTTCTCTTTGGCGCTAACGATGTTAAGTTTTTCATCTCTGTAGAGGTCAGCAACAGCTTTTTTAATAAAGCCTAACTTTTTGGCATCTCGAACAAAATTATAGGGCTGACGTGCTTCTGAACGCGGCAGTATTGTATCGAGAGTGTTGAGAAAGTCTTTGAAACAGTCGTTAAATTCAACTCTGAGGCGTTCATCTATGAGCAAGTCTACACAAGCATTTACATCATCAATTGTGCAGCCATTTTTAGTAAATAGAGCAATAACTTGCTGGTGTTTTTCGCGCAAATTTGGCAATTCTGCACGAATATCAAACCAGGCAGATTCTGTATCCAGATTCTCATAAACCGAGAGTGCAGCAGCGATATCAACGCCGTAATAATCGACCACTAAACCTTCTGTTTTTTTATCATCATACACTCGGTTAACACGAGCGATCGCTTGCAGCAATTCGTATTCTTTTAGCGACCTGTCTAAATATAAGACTTGTTCTAACGGAGCATCAAAACCCGTTAACAGCATCTTCTTTACGATTAAAATTGCTAAACTATCTTGGTCTAAAGACTTTTTAAATTTCTCAATATTAATTTCCTGTTGACTTTTATCTGTCCACTTTTTCCAACTACCGTCATCTCCTTTATCACCAGAGATGATAGTAGCAAATTCTAGCTTGCGTATCGTTTCAAGATGTGGGAGTGCTTGAGCAAAAAAACGAGTTTCGGCATCAAGCGATTCTAAAGTCTCCGTATTGAGACTTTGCAGAAGGGGGGCGCGGTGTTCTAGCTGCTGTACTATTTCCCGTTGCGCTTCCACAAACGCCTCTTGGTAACGGACGGCGGCGAGACGGGTAGAGGCGACTACTTGCGCCTTAAAGCCTCCTGCTAAAATGCGCTCAAGATAATGACGCAGCATACTTTTAGCTTTGGCTTTAATTAATTCGCGTGCTTCGCCAACTTGAGTTTTAGTTGCGTACTTGGCTTTAATTTGCGCCCGTTCTTCTGGGGTTTTATCAGCAAAGATAATTTCAAAAAGTTTGTCGAGGTCATCACCTTGGGTTACAGTACCTCTAGCTTCTAATCCTTCGTAGACAATGGGCAAAGTGACTTTATCTTCTTGGGATTGGCGGATATTGTATTCGTCGATAAATGAACCAAAAATTTGCAGGGTGGTTTTTTTGGCAGCTTTGACAATCGGTGTACCAGTAAAGCCGATACGGACACAGTTAGGTAAGGCTTCTAATAAATTGGTGTGGAGGGTTTTGGCGTGAGAACGGTGTGCTTCGTCAATTAGCACTAAAATATTTTCCGAAGGATTGAGGTTTTTCGGAATTGGTTCTATTTCTGCTTCTTCATCAGAATCTTCCCCACTTTGAAATTTCTGAATCATTCCGAAGACTAAGCCAGCGCCTGGTTGTTGCAAGTATTGTTCTAGCTTTTTGACGTTTTTAGCCTTTTGCAATGGTTCCCCAGTGAGGACGGCGGTATCTGCAAGTTGTTTTTCTAAGTCGCGGCGATCGGTGACAACAACAATTTTAAAGCGGCGTAATTCTAGGATAGTGCGAATTTTCCGAATTAGATAAACCATTGTCAGGCTTTTACCGGAACCTTGGGTATGCCAGATAATGCCACCGCGTTGGTCATCTGTGCCATGTTCGGCGCGGGTTTGATTGTGTTGAAGTCGGTGCAGTGCTTTGTAAACTGCGCGATATTGCTGGTAACGGGGGACAATTTTGATAGTGCGATCGCCACTGGTTTTAAATAGAGTGAAATTATGCAGGATGTCGATCAAATTAGCTGGTTTCAACATCCCGGCGATGAGGGTTTGGCGAGAATTTAATTCAGAAACGCCTAATTGTGCAGCAATTTCCGCTTGGGGACTGGGAATGGTATCTTTCCAGTCAACATAATGTTCATAATTTGCGCCGATGGTTCCGGCTGTTGCCCGTCCTCTAGAGGCTGCTATCATCAGCAGATTGTAGTGGAATAATTTTTCTGCACCTTCTGGTTGACTGCTACCCCGTTGGTTGGAATATTTCAATAAGTCTTGAATTGCTTCAGTTATTGGGTTATCTAAATTGGGACTTTTACATTCAATCACTACTAAAGGAATGCCGTTAACAAGTAGTACCATGTCTGGGACGATAAACCCCCGATTACCTGTTGCCCAAGGCGGGTCTACTCGGTATTGATTGATGGCGAGAAAATCGTTGCGATGGCAATGTTCAGGGTCAAATTCAATAAAATGAACGGTGTGCTGTTTGCCGTCCTGCCCTAAAACAGTAGTTCCTTTGAGTAGGAATTCTGTGGCGGCTTGGTTAGCCTCCATTAATCTGTTTGCGCCCAGGCGTTCTAACTGACTGACTGCGGTTTGAACTTGTATATCATCTAGCCAAGGGTTGCCGTTGTCATCCAGGTTAATGCGTTTGATGGAGGCTTTGAGCCGTTCTGTTAGTAGAACTTGCTTGAAGTTTTCGCGTTCGGTAACTTGAGGATCATTCCAGTTACCTTCCATATAATGCCAACCCATGCTGATGAGTTGATCAATAGTTGGTTTTTCTACATGGGTAAATTCTGGGCTTTCTGGCATTATTTTGTTTTTGGGCAGTAGTTAAGTATTTTTACTTTTATATCACAAATGGCAGGTATCATTTTTAGCTAGTTATTTAACCTTTATAACATCCGTTTGTTTTTTTACAGTTAAAAATTTATAGTAAAAATGTACTAATAAAAGTGCTTATAGTGGAGCTATAACTAATCAAACACACTGAGCATAGTTATTACCGGATCTAATTAGTATTATGAAAAATTCCAAACAATCGATTGTTGAAAAGTTTAAAAAGAAAGACCGAATTTGTAATATCTGTCAACTAGAGAAAGAATTATCGGAAGACCATGTGCCTCCTAAAGCTTGTCCTCCAGCTAAAAATATATTCATTTATAAGCTTTTATCTGAAATGACAGGAGACCGTTCATTTCGTCCTAGAATTTCTCAAAATGGAGTGACTTATAAAACGATATGCAGCGATTGCAATAATAAATTAGGTAATAGATACGATTGGGCTTTAGGTGAATTTAGCCAGAAAATTGAAGGCTTTGTCGAGAGTAGTTTGACTTTGCCAAATTATTTTGAGGTTGAATGCTATCCAAATGCAATTATGCGCTCTGTTTTAGGTCATCTTCTCGCAGCAAAAACACAAACCGATGAAGTAGTGATAGACACGCTCATAAGACCTTGCATCTTGGATAATTCATTGCCAATTCCTAATGATGTACATATTTTTTATTGGGTTTATCCTTATGAGAAAATTAGTATATTGAGAGATTTTGGAATGCCAGCCGTAAGAGGAAACTTTCAATTACCTGGCTTTTTCAATATGATTAAATTTTATCCTATTGCTTTTTTAATTACTCATCAACTTCCCAGCTATGAAGGATTATTAAGTTTACACAAGTTTAATCAGCTTTGCCCTAGTGATAAGGCAAACGTGCAAATTGATTTGCGTCCAATAAAGACCTCTACATTTCCTGAAGACTGTACTGGAGTTGATAACTTTCTTATGTTAGGACGAACTGCAAATGATTCTGTTTACGCAGTTTCCAAATCCAAGAAAACCAAAAACTAATTCTTAAGCCGATATATTTTTATTACATCTCTGTGGAAATCAACCAGTTTTGCTCATACAAATGCTGCCAAACTTTGCAAATATGTTCAGGCTTAAATAGCTTGCGCTTGCGTACACCGAAGGGGTTGCCGCAGGCATCGCTCCATTCGTGTACCAGCACGATCGCCTGCTCACTATCTTGTGCTAGTTTGGGATAACGGCTCAAAAATAATTACCTGTACATCTGGTATTTGGGCAAAGGCTGATTCTATCAGTGGCTTAACATCAGCCCAATTCAAGCCACCATTACCGCATCCTAAAGCTGGCATTGCAATTGATGTAATATCTAATCGCTGTACTTGTTGCACCAAAGCCACCAGTCCACTTTTAATATCTTCTATCTTTGAATTATTTCTCCAATGGCGCTTTGTGGGGAAGTTGATAATATATCTGGGGTTTAATAAGCTACCTGTTGCTACGGTAAACATCCGCCCTGGCTGGACTTCACTAGCTTTACAGGCTTTCTCATAGTGGCGGAAGTTTTCAGGATAAGCTTGCTTGAATTGCAAGGCAATCCCTTTGCCCATGACACCAACACAATTAACAGTGTTAACTAGAGCTTCTGCTTTTTCTTCTAATAGGTTGCCTTGCTTAAATTCAAACATATTTATGTTAACCAACTATGTCAACCTAGTTATCAATCCAATTTTCCAACAGAGGGCTGACTTTCACGAGTAACGGTCTCAAGTTTTTATGGTCAACTAATTTGTCATGCTGTAAACGACCAAGAATGATCCCTGGATATCTGCGATGAGTGTAAGCAAATTCTTCAATTGCTTGACGAGAGAAGTATTTTTTAATTCCGGAAACAAAAACCTTAAAGGCTTGAGGTTCTATCAACCAGTTAGCAGCTTCTTTATCAGCTTCTTTCTCTTTGTCATTGTCTTCTAAAGCATCTAAGTTATCTAAATAAATCCCTTGATGCCCTAAAACAATATGTGCTAACTCATGCATAAGAGTAAACCAAAATGAGTCAATCCGGTCATATCTCAATGTCAAGGCAATAATTGGTTTATCGTTCAAGTAATAAGCTGCACCATCGAGATAGGTTTTTTTTAGATGAGGCACGATTACAAAATGTACTCCTAAATCTGCTAGCAATTTAGGAATCCGCACAATAGTTTCTACTTGTTCAGCACAAGCAAGAATTTCAGGGATAGCAACTTCTAGTTGCTTGCGGTCAAAATTAGCAACTGTTTGTTGTTTGGCACGATACTCAACTCGTTTTACCCAAGCTATCCGAGAGGTTTCTTCTGGCTCTCTATGCTCGGAACAACGAAAGTTAACTGCTAATTGGGGTATTTCATTTAAAGACGAGATTCCGAGATAATTACAGACTTGCTGTTCTAATTCATCAATCGAATCTGTTGCTTGAATCCACCTATTCTTGATGAGTTCGGAGATAGGGGCTATTGTATACAATCGACTTTTACGAGCTATATCTTGCTCATTTTTTTCTTTTCCCGCTAGATGAAGACGATATTTTGCCTCAAGGTTTGTCCAGAACTCAGGAGAAGTCCCCAAAGCTTGGGAGAGTTCGATAGCTGTTTCTGGTGTAATTTGCTTACTTCCCCGGATAATTTCGTTGATGGTTTGAACTGGACGACCCATAATTTCTGCTAAATCTTTCTGTGTCCAGCCACGCGCTTCTAATTCTCTACTTAAAATTTTTCCTGGTGTTGGTACTCTCGCTGGTGTTAGCTTTTGGCTCATATTGCTGTCTCCCCTGCTGCTCCGGTTAGTGGTAATCTTCGATATCGATTATTGTGAGGTAATGTCCCTGTTCATCCTCATCCACTGTCACGATTAGACGCCACTGGTCATTTAAACGTAAGGAACGTTGTCCTTGTTTTCCTCGTTTACCTTTGAGTTTCTCAAATCTCAACCCTTTTAGAGCATATAATTCTCGCTCATCGACAGCAGCATCAATAATCGCCATGACTTCAAAAAAGTCATCAACCACACCTGGATATTTATGAGCATCTTTTTCTTCTGTGTAAAGTGCTTCGAGTTTCTTTTTTTTGAAATAAAAACGCAAAGCTCCCCCCAAGGTAAATGCAGCGGATTCTGCATTATACTACGGCTAAATTCAGCTTTGGGGTGAATCACTGATAATTTAATTTTAAATCTTAATGTGATAAGAATTTTAAGCAGTTTGTAAAGATTGTCAGACTATCTTGAAAGTTAGTGCAAACCTAATACTGTCAAGGGTTTCGACATTTTCCTCTAACCACATACCTTGCTTGAACCTCATCATCTACTATCTATAGTACAAATATACTATAACAGTAAGCTAAGGGCAGGTCAAATTTTGCCTGCTTTTTCTTATCGTCATCATCTTGCTCTAAAGCATCTTTAATCGTATTTACCCAACTATCAACCAAACCACCAAAATCTGACTCTGATAAAGTTCTGAGTTCATACCTCTGTTCATTCCACCAACTAGCAACCACACCCGCTACTTTAAAGCGGTCAAGTAATCTCACAGGTTCCAAGCTATCCACAAAAGAACTAAAAAACTCAGCGCGGAGTTCCATCACCTTTTTAGTTTTAGGCAACTCACTCAAACTAGCCGAGTGTATTAGCCACCAATCAATAAACATACTATAAAGTTTGCGTTCTTGCTGCTGAACACCAGCATCAGATTCTATAAAACTTTTAATCTGCCCTCTTTCATTAATCGCAGAAATAAAATCTAAATAATCCACTAATTCTTCTCCGCCAAAATCCTACTGGGGTCAAACCCATGTGCTGCTAATAATTCACGCTTCGCTTCGACCTCAGCCTTGGGTATTCCCCCAAATAAATGCGCTTTTACATCTTGTGGTTCTGGTGATGGCGCATTAGCAGCATAGCGGCGGATATTACAGTTGTAATCTTCTTCTGCCAATTTTTCCTTAGTTACTACTGCCGAATATCCAGGCAAAGCCACAAAATTTTTAAACACCCAGGAAATCTTTTCGATATGTTCAGGACGCAAATAATTTTGAGCGCGACCTGCATAATATTCAGCATCAGCATTAATAAACAAAACTTTTCCCTGGCGTTCAACTGGTTTCGCCCCTTGTGGACACATAACTAAAATACAGGCGGGGATACCTGTGCCATAAAACAAATTGGGTGGTAAGCCAATCACCGCCTCTAATTGATCGTGTTTAATAAAACTCTCCCGAATTTTCTTTTCTTCTCCGCCGCGAAACAGCACCCCATGCGGCATTACCGTCGCCATCAACCCATCAGTTTTGAGAACAGCTAACATATGCTGGGCAAACATCAAATCTGCTTTTTTACCCGTCTCAGGACAATAACCATGCGTAAAGCGTCCAGAAAATTGCATTCCCTCGCGGCTATAGTTTTGAGAAAAAGGCGGATTACTGATTACTCTGTCAAAGCGGATTAGTTCACCGTCAGCAATATGCAAGGGATTAAACAGAGTATCATCATTATGTATATCTGCATCTCGAATGCCGTGCAGCAGCATATTAATTTTGCAAATTGCCCATACGCCGCCGTTATTATCCTGACCGTATAGTGCTAAATTTCTGGCATCACGACCGCATTCTTCTACATATTGCTTGGACTGAATTAACATTCCCCCAGAACCACAACAGGGATCGTAAACTGACATCCCAGGTTGAGGTTTTAACAGACGCACCATCAGCTGCACTACTTCACGCGGCGTATAAAACTCGCCCCCTTTTTTCCCGGCTGAATCTGCAAACTCTTTAATCAGGTACTCGTAAGCCGCACCCAGCAAATCAGGAAATACAAAATCCTCATTTCGTAAACGATATTTATTGAAGTGTTTAATCAGTTCGCGCAACTTGACATCAGGAATCCGATTTTTACCGGCTTGACGATTAAAATCAATATGTTTTAATACACCTGTCAGCGCTTCGTTACTTTCTTCAAATGCCGTTAAAGCATCATTTAGCCCTTGTCCGACGTTTTTATGTAGCTCATCACGAATATATGCCCACCGCGCTTTTTCTGGTACAAAAAAAGTTTCTTTGTAAGTGGTGGGGTTTTCTGCCCTCATGTTTGCTTCTTCTTGTGTCCGTCCCCTTTGCAAATTCTGCTGCAAAATCTGCTCATACTGCGGCTCAAATACATCCGAGGCGCGTTTTAAAAAAAGCATCCCGAAGATGTATTCTTTGAAGTCCGAAGCGTCCATTTTTCCCCGCAGAATATCAGCAGCAGAAAAAAGATGACGTTCTAGTTGCGGCAGCGTGAGTTTGCCCATAGTAGATGCTGAGATTGCGACACTAATGCTTTGCCAGTATATCTCTTGTTGAGAGACACTCCAACACACTTCCAAATTGCTGAAGTCTAATCTTTCAATTTGCTGGCTATACGCTCGTGTATGGTATCCAACCATACTGGAATTACAGGTTGACCTGTTTTTATTTGGGCGATCGCTTGTTCTAATTCAAACTCTACAAGTTCGAGCGATCGCTTGTGATTGTCTCGTTGGAGCATCCACCGCGTACCTTTACCAGATTCAAATAATTCTGGTTCCTTGTCTTTCAATGTTTTAAGCGTAGTATTAGCAACATCAAAATTTAGCCCCATAGACAAAAAATATAACATTGCTGCCAGTTCGATCAAATTCGGCTTTGAGTAATAAATACTACGCCCTATTCCAGTCTCACCGATAACAGGCATAACTACACCCTTTTCTCGCCAGTATTGGAGCTGGCGCAGAGTGCAGCCTGTGATTTCAGCAGCTTGTTTACTCGTAAAAAAAATTTCCTGCATGAAATCATTTTATGCAGGAAATTTTACTAAACATATATGGTATTATTGAACATAATATGTTTTTAAATTTAAAATCGATGAGTCAAAACACGATTCAGTGTCGTCTTGTCGCTAGTGTTGTAACTCGCCAACAGCTATGGAAGCTCATGGCAGATAAAAACACTCCACTGATTAATGAATTACTCCTTCAAGTAGCTCAAGATCCTGACTTTGAAACCTGGCGACAAAAGGGAAAAATACCTACTGGGATAGTCAAGCAACTGTGTGCAGTACTCAAAACCGACTCTCGGTTTATTGGTCAACCAGGACGGTTTTACACGAGTGCGATCAATAGAGTTAATTACATCTACAAATCTTTGTTAGCACTGATGAAAAAGTTGCAATACCAACTGGACGGTAAAAATCGCTGGTTGGAAATGCTCAAAAGTGATATCGAATTAGTAGAAGCCAGTGGTGTTAATTTAGAAAGTCTTCGTCTCAAAGCTGCTGAAATTCTGGCTCAAGTTACACCCCAGTCAGATACGGTTGAACCACAACCAGCCAAAAGAAAGAAACGGCAAAAAACTAAAAAATCAAAAGATTCGGATAGCGATTGCGCGGAGCAGACGCTACGCGATCGCACTGTCTCCAAGAGCCTATTTGAGGCTTACAGCAACACAGAAGATAACGTAAATCGTTGCGCTATCAGCTATTTGCTTAAAAATAGATGCAAAGTGAGTGAGAAAGAAGAAGACCTAAAAAAGTTTGCCCAGCGTCGGCGCAAAGTAGAAATTCAAATTGAACGTCTCACGGAACAGCTAGCTGCTCGAATTCCTAAAGGAAGAGATTTAACCGATACGAAATGGCTAGAAACTCTCATTATTGCCACTCAAAAAGTTCCTAGCAATGAAGCTGAGGCGAAATCATGGCAAGACAATTTATTAAAAAAACCTAGTAGAGTACCTTTTCCAGTTGCTTTTGAGACCAATGAAGATATGACTTGGTTCAAAAACAAAGATGGGCGTATCTGTGTAAAATTCAATGGTTTTAGTGAACATACTTTCCAAATATATTGCGACTCTCGTCAACTCCATTGGTTTCAACGTTTCTATGAAGACCAGCAAATCAAACGAATCGGTAAAAAACAGCACTCCAGTAGCCTATTCACTCTCCGAAGTGGACTTATTGCTTGGCAGGAAGAGGAAGGCAAAGGCGAACCTTGGGATGTTAACCATTTAATTCTCTACTGTTCTGTAGATACTCGTCTGTGGACAGATGAAGGAACAGACCTAGTCAGAGAAGAAAAAGCAGAAGAAATTGCTAAAATTCTCACCAAAATTAAAGCCAAGGACGACCTCAATGACAAACAGCTAGCTTATATAAAAAGGAAAAACTCCACATTAGCCAGAATTAATAACCCTTTTCCTCGTCCCAACAAGCCTTTATATAAAGGTCAATCTCATATTCTTGTTGGTGTTAGCTTTGGTCTAGAAAAGCCTACAACAGTAGCAGTTGTTGATGGCTCTACAGGTAAAGTGCTTATCCACCGGAGTATTAAACAAATACTTGGTGATAATTACAGACTGCTTAATAGACAGCGACAACAAAAACACTGTTTATCTCATCAACGCCAAATAGCTCAAACACTTGCTGCACCAAATCAATTGGGAGAATCAGAGTTAGGGCAGTATGTAGACAGATTGATAGCTAAAGAAATTCTAGCGATCGCACAAACATATAAAGCTGGTAGTATTGTCCTCCCTAAGTTGGGCGATATGCGAGAACAAGTTCAAAGTGAGGTTCAAGCCAAAGCTGAACAAAAATCAGACTTAATAGAAGTTCAAAAAAAGTATGCCAAACAGTATCGAGTTAGTGTTCATCAGTGGAGTTATGGCAGATTGATTACAAGCATTCAAAATCAAGCAAAAAAAGCTGGAATTGTTGTAGAGGAGGCAAAACAGTCAGTTAGAGGAAGCCCGCAGGAGAAAGCGAAAGAATTAGCGATCGCAGCTTACTATTCCCGCAAAATAAACTGATTGACAAAACACCGAACCTTGACAATAAAATAAGAAAATTCAACAGCGCCGCAGTTCATGCTTGTTACAAGCCTCTGTGCTGTGTAAATTTGGGTTAGTTTGACTGTTGTCAAATAGTCTTGCTTTCTGACCCTGGTAGCTGCCCACCTTGATGCTGCTGTCCCTTGCGGACAGGAATAAGGTGCGCCCCCAGTAATAGAGGTGCGGGTTTACCGCAGTGGTGGCTACTGAATCACCTCCGACCAAGGAGGAACCCACCTTAATTATTTTTTGGCATGTTAAAGCGGGAGCGATTTTCCTGGGGTTGCTGCCAAAAGTTTAAATCGCTTGTTTAATGAGGTTTATAGCCTTTAAGGTGTCAGTTGATTTACTTTTTTAAGTGTTAACTGACAGGCGATTTTGGGAGACGTGACAAAAATGCCTTCATAACTATTGGTAAATCAAGGGTTTGAAGCGCAGAGTTTCAACACCCCTCCCAGCTAGAGGCGGGTTGAAAGATGATTTACGATCTTTACCTCAAAGAGTGGAAGCCTGGTTTCAACACCCCTCCCAGCTAGAGGCGGGTTGAAAGGTTCTTTGAAATTCCAATTTAGATTATGACCGAGTTTGAACACCCCTCCCAGCTAGAGGCGGGTTGAAAGTTTACTTTGCGGATCGCATCTTTGGGAGTTAGTCGTTGTTTCAACACCCCTCACAGCTAGAGGCGGGTATGAAAGCCAAAAGTTAACTGTAAGGAATAGTATGACTTGCTTGTAGTTTCAACACCCCTCTCAGCTACAGGCAGGTTGAAAGTTAACATACTACCACCAGTCATTACCTTGCCCATCACAGTTTCAACACCCCTTCTAGCTTGAGACGGGTTGAAATAAAGTCATTCACAATCGGATTGGGAAGTGAAGACCGATTTCAACAACCCTTCGGATAGAGATGGGTTAAAAAATTTATATCTTATTTTTCAGATTAGCTACAGAAGTTTTGTTAAAAAAGGTGGGTTGAAAGGACTCTTAATCTATTGGTCGTAAATGTTTTGGACAAAAGAATATTTTCTAACAAGGTGAGATTAAACGTACAGGACGTTATGGATTCTTCCTGCAATCGCCAACTGTGGGTATCTTGCAAAAGCATTCTAGGCGGTTTTTTTTAAAGTATCGCAATCACCTAAAAGTGAGATATAGGTGGAATAATATTATAGGAAAGTTACATCCTAGTTCTCTAAAATTGCCATTAATTTCTCAAAGAGGATATTAATCTGTTAACAATGACATTAATTAGTTAAAAATGACATTAATCTGTTAACAGTGACAAATAATTAGTGAATGTACAGGAAGTCTAGAAAGGATGGGTGACGAGGGAATCGAACCCGCAACCAATAGATTAAGAGTCTACTGCTCTACCGTTGAGCTAGTCACCCACACGAATAACAATCGTAGCATAACCTCTGACAATTTAGCTAGTGCTATGCCCAAAAAAGTAATTAAAAGGGGAATTTGACGGTGAAGGTGGTTTCACCTGCTGCACTCTCTACATAAATCGAGCCACCTAAATGTCTGACCATTTTCTGCACTAATGCCAATTCCAGCCCTGTGCCGCTATGTTTCCAAGGATCGTGTTTGGAAAGGTGATAGAAAGGTTCAAAAATCCGCGAGAGTTCATTGCTGGTAAGCTCTATTCCCGAATTGGTAATATTAAGCTCGACTGTATCCCCGATAAAATGAGCAGAGACTGCGATCGCTTCCCCGGCAGGGGTGTATTTGCAGGCATGGTTGAGCAGCTCGGTGACAATCCGCTCCAAATCAGTAATATCTGTCTCCAAAGGCGGCAGCGCGCGATCGACACTCAGGTTTAACTGCTGTCGCTGGCAGTTGGTGAGGTCTCGAAAAGACTCGATAATGGGGTGAAGCCAGCTTTGAAAGTCAATGGCAATCAAGGTTGGGGGATCGGGTTCGGCTTCGAGATATGTGAGGGTGAGTAGGTCGTTAATTAACTTGCTTTCTCGTCCACACTCGTTATGCAGAATCTGCAAGAGTTGCGGCACTATTTCTATCTCTGATATTTCTGCTGGTGTGAGGACACTTTCGAGAGTTTGGACTGCAAGGCTAATGCTGGTTATTGGTGTCCGCAGTTCTTGGGATAAAGTTCTGAGAAATTGGTTTTTGAGCCGATCGCTTTTTTCTAGTTCTTTTACCTGTGCCTGGTTTTGTTTGTAAAGCTGGGCTTGACGAATAGCGATCGCACATTCATTTGCTACCTGCTGCATTAGCTCAATTTCAAATTCGTCAAAAGCCTCTTGTGATGGCCTTGTTAACCAAATATTTCCCAAAATCCCTTGAGTATCAAAAATTGGACAAGCCATCTGGGACATAACTAGCAACTTTGGTTCCCATCCCGGTACAATTTCCAAAAATTGCAATGGTTGTTTTTGCAACAGCGGCTGATAAACTTCAAGATGGTCTGCAATCTGTTTGGTTAATCCTTGACATTGAGGTAAATCAATACTGTATTCGTAAGTAATAGTAACTAGAGTTTGACAGCTACTGTAGAGTTCAATTTGGCACCGCTCAAGGTTTAATAACTTTGCTAATTCCTGGGTAAGTGTCTGCAATACCTGAGTTTGATCCAGACTGTCGCGGATTTGTTCTGTCATGCGTCGCACCAAGGCTTCAAAGTTTCGCACCTGTTGCAACTGACTGATGTGCTTTTGCTTCTGTAACTCCATCTTGGCTTTGAGATCCTGGAGTTGCTGATGAAGTTCTGCCTGTTGGACTGCAATGCCGATTTGAGTTGTTAACTGCTTGAGTAAGTCAGTTTCTGTTTGCTGCCATTGACGCGATTCACGGCAATGCTGGGCAATCAATAGCCCCCACATATCTTGCTCTTGGAAAATCGGCACGACGAGATTGGCTCTTATGTGCAAAGATGCCAGTAAATCTATATGGCAAGGATGCAAACCGGCTGCATAAATATCTTCGACAACTTGAATGCAACCTTGTCCGTAGTGTTTTGGATGTTTGCCACTGAAGCAGGGATCGGTGATGTTTTTGCCCAATAAGGGATCGCTGGTAACTACAGTTGATTCGGCAATGATTATTCCACTACCATCAGCCTCAAAGCGATAAATCAACACGCGATCGCAATTCAAAAACTGCCGCAGTTCAATTGTAGTCTGATGCAGAATTGTCTCTAATTCTACAGATTGGTGAATCCGTCCAGCGATCGCTTCTAGCAGTTGCTCTCGTTTAACCTGGAGTCCAACTGCTTGCTCTGCTTCCTTGGCAGGGGTAATATTGCTACTAGTACCAATCAATCGATAAACCTTGGAGTTAGCATCCTTTAGTGGCGTGAGAGTCGTACTCCACCAAGTAGGAACTCCCTGGAATTGCAAACATTGTTCGTAAGAAATAGTTGTGCCGAAGCTTACACAGTCAGCATAATGCTGACGCACCTTTGCAGCATCAATAGCAGAGAGGATATCTTCTGGTTTTTTGCCCCGGAGATCGTCTGAGCGAATCCCTATCCACCGTTCATGAGTGGGATTAAGTGCCACATATTGAAAATCTCCATCCTCCAAAACATCAACTACAAATATTGATGCCTGTACAGAATCGTACATGCTGAGTAGAAACTGTTCGCTACTACTTTTTTCATCTAATTCTGTGCCGAAAAGAATTTGAGGTGGCGATAATTTTGTCAACTCCATAGTTGATTCCACTGGATTTATATTCATGCGAGAGTCCCTGTCTTGTATTACTGACTCTTCTAGGCGCTCTCTTGTCGTTAAGCTTGTAGTAGATGCACTTTAGCGCCTATAGCAAAGTATTGTCAGCTGTTGCTCATCGAAATTTTGATCTTTCTCTACTTCTTGTCAGAAATCTAGGAAAGCTAATAGGAGTCAGCTTAACAAAATCCTGCTTTTTGAAGGTGAAAATACATTTGCAGGTTAGGGCAAACTTAGTGAAATTTTTTAACGGTTTTTCAAGATTCTTGCATATATCTAAGTGCAAACTTCAGTATAAATCAATTAATTTTATAATTCTTAATAAAAATGCGCTCGCGTCTGTGGCAACTTATAATCGCAATTTGTGAGCATTGATTCCCGTGAGGATACCAACTAGCAGCCAAGTGATGCCTAATCCGATGACTTCGCCTAAAAATAAATGGGTTAAGTAGCGCCAGATCATCCCGACAGCAGAACCCACGGGGACAGCAACCGCCCAACTTGCCGCAGAGACAAATATCCATCGCCACGCTACAGGCTGGGGAATTGCTAACCATTGTGCCAATCCAATCCCCAAGCCGCCAAATGCTCCATAAACCGCCCCTGACAGCATTCTTAGGGGAAGAATCTGAGTGCTAGGTACAATCCAACCCACAGCACCAATACCGATCGCAGTAATAATACTCCAACCCAAAAGACTTGACAAAATCCATCTGATACAATACATAGGTTCTTTGAGTAGACAACCTTGAGGAAGTGCGATCGCAAATCCGCCAATAGCCGCCTCTACCACCCCAATATCTGGCTTTTCGCCGACTTCAATAAAGAGTAAACTCAATAAAAATCCGCCAAAAGTAGCTAAAGTCCACAGCAATGTAAAGCCAAATCTAGTATTTTCAGGCGGGAATGGCATCAAAGTTTCTTTGTTTGTAATAGTCTGACAGTTTTTGCATTAAACATCTCAAAAAAACCTTTGCGTCGCTGTTGGGGTGATTCTGGTACGATGTAACCCCACAGACTCTCCCAGTAGAAAAAGGAGATACCATCAAAATTGCGATCGCGCACTACCTGAACCTGTTCTCTAACTTGTGCCATTTTTACCGGATTACCTACCGTTCCTGTTGATATCCCAATACCTACAGGAATTAGACTTTGAGCCAATTTTATAGATGGTAGTTCTAGTTGAGCGATAAAAGACTTTTTGTCATTCCGATACACCTGCAAAATTAACTCATTCACTAAACCTTTTTTTACCCAATTTTCCCAATCTTGCAAATAGTATTTATAAGCAAAAGCTTGATAATTGGGAGACAGAGATATTTTGATTTTGGGCTTAACTGCCTTCACGGCTTGATAGATTTCTGCCATGAAATCGGTAATTTTATCTGCCCGCCACCGCATCCATTCTGGGTTAAAAGGGTCAGTAGGGGGACTTTTGCCTTGATGTTCTTGCTGGTAGAGTTCTATAGTGAAGCGATCGTAGCCGAAGTGTACAGGCATCCCAAAATGGTCATCAAGTTGAATACCATCCACATCATAATCCCTGACTACTTCTAAAATTAACCCTTGGATAAACTCTTGTACTTGTGGATGTAAGGGATTCAACCAAGCTTGTTTAGTGATTAAAAGATTGTCGATTTCTTCTGGTGGAGCATCTTGAATAGAGTTAATACCTTCTTGCCCAATTGTCAACCAGTCAGGATAACGCCTGGCTAATTGTGAATAATGCGGCGTCATGAATCCGTATTCAAACCAGGGAATGACTCTCAAATCTTTATTTCTGGCAAGTGTTACTATTTTTGCTAAAACATCCTGTCCTCCGTGCATGAAGTTAAGGAAAGGTTGAGTTTCTGAACCTGTAGTTATTTTGGCTACAGTACTCTTATAAAAAGTATGTCCTCGGTTCCAAACTACAGGATAAATCGTATTAAAGTTGAGAGTCGATAATTGATTTATGGCACGGTTAATACCCCAAGGAACAAATAGTACACCACTAGCAACATTAGTAAGCCAAACGCCGCGAATTTCTGTAGTTAAAGGACTGGTTTTTTGGGAGTAAACTGGCAGTGAAGAGGGTAAAAAACCTGTTAAAGCGACTACTAATCCCAAACACAGCAAGTAAGCAACACAACGGCGAGCAACCCGATTCATTTGTAAGCGTGACCTAGTGCGATCGGAATATATATATAACTACAAAATAAAGTTGTAATCCTCCGGATGATGTAAAGAAATGATGATTAAGAATTCAGAATTCTGAAGTCAGGAGTCAGAATAGTTGAAATAATACGGAGCCAGTTTTGGTTATGAATATACTTAACGATACCCAAACCTAATAACTTATGAATCCAAACTCCAAACTCCTGAATTCTGACTCCTGAATTCTTTATTATTAAAATCTTTCCACACCTTCAAATTGTTTGAGTACCGATGCATTTGCTGCTTCACCACAAGTTCGTGGTGTGGGGAATATCTTTTCAGGATTTGCTAACCCTTTAGGATTAAAAACTTGCCGCACCCATTGCATAGTTTCTAAATCAACTTGGCTAAACATCTGTGGCATATAGCACCTTTTCTCTGCACCGATGCCATGTTCACCAGAAATACTACCACCAACTTGGACACAAAGTTTAAGAATTTTTCCACCCATTTCTTCTACTTGCTCTAATGCTCCATGCACAGAATTATCATAAAGAATTAGCGGATGAAGATTGCCATCGCCAGCATGAAATACATTAGCAACACGATAACCGTATTGTTCACTTAATGCCTCAATTTCATGTAAAACATAAGGCAACTGAGTCCGGGGAATTACACCATCTTGCACATAATAATCTGGGCTTAAATGTCCAGCCGCAGCAAAAGCAGCTTTGCGTCCTTTCCATAATTTCAAACGAGTTTCTGGATCAGTAGCAGAAGTGACATTCCGCGCACCATTCTTTTTACAAATTTCGGTAACTCGCTGCTTATTCCCTGCGACTTCTACTTCTAAACCGTCAATTTCTATTAGTAAAATAGCAGTAGCATCGCGGGGATAACAATTCGTTGCGACAACATCTTCAACTGCATTGATGCTAAAATTATCCATCATTTCCATGCCACCAGGAATAATTCCGGCACTGATGATGTCAGAAACAGTTGCCCCGGCAGCTTCAATACTAGTAAAATCTGCTAATAGTACACAAATTGATTCTGCACTTTTAAGAATTCGCAAAGTAATTTCTGTAGCAATCCCTAAAGTGCCTTCAGAACCAACAAAAACACCTGTTAAATCATAACCAGGCATTTCTGGAATTTGTCCGCCTAAATCAATAATTTCGCCTTCTGGCGTGACAATTTTTAATCCTAAAACGTGGTTAGTAGTAACACCGTATTTAAGACAATGTACGCCACCAGAATTTTCCGCAATATTGCCCCCAATAGAGCAAATAATTTGACTAGAAGGGTCAGGAGCGTAGTAAAATCCAGCACCACTAACAGCTTGTGTTACCCAACTATTAATCACCCCTGGTTGTACAACTGTCCGTTGATTTTCTAAATCAATGCTGAGGATTTGCCGCATTAATGAGGTAACAATTAAAATAGAATCTTCTACTGGTAAAGCGCCGCCAGACAGACCAGTACCAGAGCCGCGTGCTATGAAAGGTATAGAATATTGATTGCATATCTTCACCACTTGGGCAACTTGTTCTGTAGTTCTGGGTAATACTACCACAGCGGGACGTTGGCGATAACCAGTTAAACCATCGCATTCATAGGTAATGAGTTCTTCGCGGCGTTGCACCACACCATTTTTGCCAAGAACAGCCTCGAATGCTTTGAGAATGGGCTTCCAGTTGCGTTGTTTTTTATCTTGGGTAAGCATAGTTTTTTCAAATTCAAGGTAGATGTTGCAGGCTGGTTAGTATAGCTGTAATTACTATTGTTGCAAGAATAGCAGTCAAAAGTGAGTAAAAGGCGATGTCTGACGACAAGCCGCTGACGCTCCTTCGTCGCTACCGCTTCGCTAATGCGTCTACGCATTTGATGTAGAGTAAGTGCGATCGCACTCACTCATCTTGACTAATAATTCGGATGGGTGTATCGAAGGCGATCGCATCACTTGTATTTATTAATGGAGGATATGCATTTAAGCGATATCAATAAATGATAATCATATCAATTGCAAATTAGTGCTTAAAGCTTGACAAACTATTAATCAATAAACATGCCTGTGTTGTCGATAATCCGCTCTTGCCCACCAATTTCGACCTTTGCTTGCCCATCCCTCAAAGAATAAGCCATGTTAAACATAGGCTTAATTACCCAAGAACCCCTTTTGTCAATATAGCCCTACTTGCCACCACTTCCATCACCAAATAAGCTCTCCCTTCCACCAATATTAACTGCTGTTCATCCTTCAGAAAAGTCGCGAGCTATGTCAAACTGCGCTTGAATAACTAACTTTCCTGTCTGGTCAACATAACCATACTTGCCACCAATTTTGACCAACTTTAGTGAGGCAACAGATAATTGTAAAGCTAGTTGAGCTAGGTTTGCGAAACGAGATTTGGGTGAAGAGACAGTGGATTTTATTCTTAGTTGAGCTAGCTTGAGAGCTTGCATTCTTACTGAGGTAACAGATGATTGTGGATTGAATAAAGCCAGTTTTAAAGCTTGCAATGCCTCATCTGCATTTTTGTATCGCTGGCGGAAATCACGTTGTACCATTTTTGTTAAAAAATTGGCTAGTCCATCGTTAATTTGAACATAATCGTGCCATCTTAGTTCTAAAGTCTCAGACTTTGGTAGTTGTTGTGGCGTTAATCCAGTCAAAGCTTGGATTGCTGTCATTCCTAAAGCATATATATCACTGCAAAGCTGAGGATGCCCTTCCCATTGCTCACTTGGCATATAATCACGAGTGCCAATGGTGATTGTGCTGCTGATTTGCCCTTGAATATTGACTTTAAATGTGCTTATTTCTTTGATTGCTCCAAAGTCAATGAGGACAAGCTTATTATCTAAATATCGCCGCATCAAATTCAATGGCTTAATATCTCGGTGAATCACATTATGTTGATGGACAAAAGCTAACACCTCCAAAATTTCTTGTAAAAGTTGAATTACATCAGCTTCACTCCACGGTTTTCCTGAAATAATTTCGTTACTCAGGTCATGCCCTTCAATGAATTCCTGGACAATATAAAATTCTCTATTTTCCTCGAAGAAGTCATACAGTTCAGGAATTTGCGGATGTTCTTTACCCAATTTGAACAGAATTGCTGCTTCTTTCTTAAACCTTTCTTCTGTATCTAAGTGTGGTGTCGGGGGTCTGGTCAGCCGTTTAATGACACATTTATACTTGGGGCTGACAGGTAAATCCTGTGGGTATTCAGCCAAATAGGTTTCCCCAAAACCACCCGCTCCTAGTTTTTGGATAATTTTGTAACGCTGTCGCAGTATGTATCCAATCATTATGCTAATGCTACAGACCTTTATCTGTAGATTTTGACACAACCTAACCGTTATTGTAGGTAAACTACTACGCACTCTCTCATCCCCAATCAACTAACCTAGAAATAACGCTCTCAAATACTGGATAAAATCATGGTTCAGCAAGTTCTAACCAATGATGATGATTACTATGTGCCAGATGCCAACCAGCTAGTCACTGAAAATGATACACCTGTGGACAATTTTGCTTCAGAAAAACAACAACGTCTCTTGGTTGGCTCTCTTTACAGTACTCTACAGCAGCAGACGTTTTTAGCAGCAGCTAATGTCGGTATTTACCATACAGACGGTCAATCGGCAATTGTACCCGATATCTTCCTCAGCTTTGATGTTCAAGTACCTCAAAATTGGTGGGAAAAACAAAATCGTTGTTATATGGTTTGGCGTTTTGGCAAACCTCCCGAAGTTGTACTCGAAATTGTCTCAAATAAAGAAGGTGATGAACTGGGCAAAAAACTGGAAATTTATGAACATATGCGCGCTAGTTACTACATCGTATATGACCCAAACCAGCAATTAGGAGAAAAAGTACTACGCATTTATGAACTCAGAGGAAGGCGCTACTTTGAAACTTCCGAAAATTGGTTAGAACAGGTTGGTTTAGGCGTGACTTTGTGGGAAGGTGAATTTGAAGGCAGACAAGATCGTTGGTTACGCTGGTGCTACCAAGATGGTAATGTTTTATCGACTGGAGATGAACGCGCTTCCCTAGCCGAACAACGCGCCCAAATGCTAGCAGATAGACTACGATCTATGGGCGTAGATCCCGACACTCTTTAGGATACTTGCTGTAAAGACGCAAAAAAAACTTTGCGTCTTTGTATGAGTAAGAAAATATCATTAACTTGTTAAACTTATAAATTCATTTATCCGATGCCAAACCTTCTCTAATAAATTAGGCTCGTCTGAATCAAACCATTCAATTTGTGGATATGCACGAAACCAAGTGCGTTGTCGCTTGGCAAATTGCCGTGTATGCAAAACTATTAACTCTTTCGCTTCATCTAAGGAAATATCCCCAGCCAAATATTGTTTAATTTCTTGATATCCCAAAGTATTCAACAAAGACAAATCAGCGCCATATTTTTGACAAAGATACTCCACTTCAGCGACCAAACCATTTGCTATCATCTGTTCAGTACGCTGTTGAATACGAGCAGCCAACCTTTCAACATCGCAATCTAAGCCAATTTGCAAAATTGGATAATTCGGTGGATTCTCCCCTTGCTGTTCCGAAATTGGATGCCCAGTCACGTAAAATACCTCTAAGGCTCTTAAAGTTCGCACTAAATCATTCCCATGAATCTTTTGTGCTGCAACGGGGTCAACTTGTTGTAACATGGCGTAGAGTTGAGTTTGACCGAGAGATTCAAACTGCGATCGCAATTCCTTTTGTGGTGCAACTCTGGGAATTTTCATCCCTTGGACAATAGAACGGATGTATAAACCAGTGCCACCAACTAAAAATAATGGTGTAATACCAACAGAAGCAATTAAAGCTTGTGTTTGTTCCTGATAGTCTGCTACTGTCATCATGTCTGTTGGATCGCAGATATCTATTAGATAGTGCGGCACCAATTTTTGTTCAGCTACAGTTGGTTTCGCCGTCCCAATATCAAACTCACGGTAAACTTGACGAGAATCAGCACTAAGAATTACAGAACCCAAGCGCATTGCCAAAGCCAAAGCCAAACCCGATTTACCCGTTGCTGTTGCCCCACAAATCACAATTAATTTAGTCATTAGTCATTAGTCATTAGTCATTTTTTATGGGGCATTGGGTTAAGGTATTGGTTATTCTTTCTCCCGCTACTCCCCCTGCTCCCATGCCCCTCTGCTCCTTTGCCCCTCTTGCACGGTACTGCAACCCCAGTATAAACTTCTCTTGAAAATGCCCTACAGACGCCAGCAAGGCTTTTGTGTTACAATTTTGGAGTGTTTTTACTTTTATTTGCCTTTCGGCGATTTCAACCCCACGCATCAGGAGAGTTTACATGACGAGCAGTTACAGTGCCGATCAGATTCAAGTTCTGGAAGGTCTGGAAGCCGTCCGCAAAAGACCAGGAATGTACATCGGTACCACTGGACCGCGAGGACTCCACCATTTAGTTTACGAGGTGGTGGACAATTCAATCGATGAGGCTTTGGCGGGTCATTGCACTCATATAGAAGTGGATATCAACGCTGATGGTTCGGTGACTGTAACAGATGATGGTCGCGGTATTCCCGTCGATACTCACTCGCGCACCGGAAAATCGGCTTTGGAAACTGTAATGACGGTACTACACGCCGGTGGTAAGTTTGGCGGCGGTGGTTACAAAGTTTCTGGAGGATTGCACGGGGTTGGTATTTCTGTTGTTAATGCCCTATCTGAAGTTGTAGAAGTTACAGTTTGGCGAGATAAAAAAGTTCATCTCCAACGCTACGAACGCGGTATCCCAGTTACCGAACTGCAAACCAAGCCTTACAAAGAAGCTAGAACTGGAACTTCTGTCACCTTTAAGCCAGATACTCAAATCTTTACAACTAGCATTGAGTTTGATTACATCACTTTATCAGGTCGCCTACGGGAATTGGCGTATCTGAATGCAGGTGTCAAAATTACCTTTACTGACCACCGTTTAGAACTACTAAAAAGCGATACACCGAAAGTAGAATCTTACAATTACAAGGGTGGCATTAAAGAATATATCGCGTACATGAACCGCGAGAAGCAACCACTGCATGAAGAAATTATCTATGTGCAGGGCGAACGGAACAACGTACAAGTGGAAGTTTCATTACAGTGGTGTACTGATGCTTACACGGATAATGTTCTAGGTTTTGCCAACAATATTCGTACTGTGGATGGTGGTACGCACTTAGAAGGCTTGAAGGCGGTTCTGACGCGAACATTAAATGCGATCGCTCGCAAGCGCAATAAAATTAAAGAGAATGAACCTAACCTCAGTGGCGAACACGTCCGCGAAGGTTTGACTGCGGTAATCTCCGTTAAAGTCCCAGATCCAGAATTTGAAGGACAAACCAAAACTAAACTCGGTAACACCGAAGTTCGCGGGATTGTCGATTCTCTGGTGGGAGAAGTTCTCACCGAATATCTAGAATTTCATCCTGCGATCGCCGACTCAATTTTAGATAAAGCTATCCAAGCTTTCAAAGCCGCAGAAGCAGCGCGTCATGCACGGGAATTAGTTCGCCGCAAATCCGTACTAGAATCTTCGCCATTACCTGGTAAATTGGCAGATTGTAGTTCTCGTGACCCTAGCGAATCTGAGATATTCATTGTGGAAGGGGATTCAGCAGGTGGGAGTGCTAAACAAGGACGCGATCGCCGCACTCAAGCGATTTTGCCTCTACGCGGTAAAATTCTTAACATTGAAAAAACCGACGACGCTAAAATCTATAAAAATAACGAAGTTCAATCGTTAATTACAGCACTTGGTTTAGGTGTTAAAGGTGACGAATTCGATTCCACTCAACTACGCTATCACCGGATAGTGATCATGACGGATGCTGACGTAGATGGAGCGCACATTCGGACTTTGTTGTTAACATTCTTCTATCGATATCAGCGATCGCTCATCGAACAAGGCTTTATTTATATTGCTTGTCCCCCACTGTTTAAAGTAGAACGGGGACGTAATCATGAGTATTGCTATAGCGATCGCGAAAAAAATCAAGCGATCGCTAAATTCCCTGCTAACGCCAACTATACCATCCAACGCTTCAAAGGTTTGGGTGAAATGATGCCGCAACAACTCTGGGACACCACAATGAACCCAGAAACCCGCAAAATGAAGCAAGTCGAAATTGAGGACGCTGCCGAAGCCGATCGCATCTTCACAATTTTAATGGGCGATCGGGTCGCACCCAGACGAGAATTTATCGAAACCTATGGCTCTAAACTCAACTTCACCGATTTAGATATCTAATCTCAACAGTCCTAAATCAGTCGTAAAAATTTAAGATCCCCGATTTACCGCAGAAATTGGGGATCTTTAACTTTGAAATATTGCTTGACATTCCTGCAACAGATTTTACTAAAAACTTTATATCCAAAAATTTTGTAAAAACTACCTCTTTTGGCTGATGGCAAACTATGTAATTTATAAATTTGTTGTATTAATATTTTTACCACTACAAATTATGTCGTTAGATGAGTGACTATATTCACAAATTCATTAACTATTGTTAATAATTCCTTATTTAACTGGATTCTACACAAAGCTATGAAAGCGAGCAAAGGCATAGTAGAAAAAGCATTGTTCAATATTATTGGCATCGGTAGCTTAGTTGCTCTGTCTGCCTGCGCTCAACCTGTTGTAGAAACTCCTACAGCAACTGTCCCTTCAACAACTGTCCCGCCCGTCACGCCAACTCCTACTCCCACTATTGCCACCCAAAATTTAGCAGAATTGGCAAAGTCAGCAGCTAGTCAAGGACAGTTTAAAACTCTCATCCAAGCAGTGCAAGCTGCCGGATTAACTGAACAATTGGCTACACCAGGCCCTTATACAGTATTTGCACCTACTGACGCTGCTTTCTCTGCTTTACCAAAAGCTACTCTAGACCAACTCTTACAACCAGCGAACAAACAACAATTAGTCAAGCTTCTGTCCTACCACGTCATACCTGGAGGAATTACCTCGCAGCAATTGACATCTGGAGAAGTTAAAACAGTTGAGGGTAGTCCCGTTAAAATCGCAGTCGATCGTGCCAGCAACTCAATCACAGTCAACAACGCTAAGGTGACTCAGCCAGACATCCCAGCTAGCAACGGCATCGTTCATGTCGTTGACCGGGTACTTGTGCCACCTAATTTTCCTGCAAGTCTAAACACCACCCCAACACCACGCTAGTTCTGCAAAGTTCATAGTCTCCAGTTTTCAACTTTGAAAGCCACTGTGATTTTGAATTAATCTCTAATAATCAATAAAAAAATTAAGTTGACTTGTCATAAGGTGATAGCTTTTACTACAGAAACTACAAATATTTCATTTTTTACTTGCTTTTTAAACCATATAATTTACCAATTGTCAATATTGTCGAAACAATCAATACTTGATTGTTAGCAAAACTACCAACTTTATTGGAAAGTTAGTCCAGATAATACTCTTTGCTCTGACTCGCTGATTAATTTGAACCACCAGCTAGAAACACATTTGTTATGCTTTAAGGAAATAACTAAATATCATCTATCCAACAGCAATTAATAAGTATTTTGAGGATTTCTCATCATAAGATGACAGAAAATTACCGAAATAAAAGTATTTAAATTTACAATTGGTTTACGCAAAAAATCTTTGTAACTAAATCATCAGGTAATCTGCTGGGTTCTCTGTGTTTGAGGTAATAGTTGTTGAAAGTACACACCATAAGGCTGAAAACTTGTTAATATCTTCATGTAGTGCTGTGGCGATCGCGATCGTCTTGTATGTATCTAATGTACTTTTGCCTAAGAGTAAGACAAAATTGGCAAGTTCGCAGGACAAATTGTTTTTGAATTGATTAAAATATCCTTGTATACAATAAAAAAAGTTTGTCAAGTTTCATAGGGCTGAAATCACCACAGTGCGCTAACGTGTGAATAAGACCGAATTAGTAAACCTAAATCGATCTGCGATCGGGTCGATTCTGTCACCGCCTCAACTCCTCAGTTAAGGTAGTTAGTACGCAGAAGGTTAACTGCTTTCAGGCAAGCACCACCGTTGTTGTATTTACCCAAGGACAATACCCGTTTTAGTCTAAGGGATGCTTAATTTATGAAGGAAATGTAAAAATGGGTAGGTTAAGACGAATAGTCTGAGTTAACATATAATGCACTCTTTCTCAGTAATTAATGTTGTGTAAAATACATGAAATTCGGCAGGAGCAAACGTACTTACTTCGTAATGTAATAAGAGCGTCACTGCAATTCCGAAAAGTAAAGAAAAAATTTCAGGGTATAAATCCCGTTTTCAATGTCTTTTTGGTGAAAGTAGCTAAAAGTTGCTTAATGAATTCATGATTAATACACAAAAAGAGTGCAATTTCTGTGAAACAGGCTACAATCGGAAGAGTCTTTATACAAAAATCTGCCAACAGTATGAACTCATTTGTATAGAGTGGCAAATTTTTTGATAAAGGCGAGTCTTTCTATTGACCAGTTAGTTGAAAGCAATATGTGATAGCAACACATATAACATTTACTAAAGTGAGCAAGTCACCTTTAGTAGTTGCTTAAACTAAAGTAAAAACCCTCCTACCGGAGGTCTAAAACCTCCGAAAATATCTCTGGCAAATCTGCCAAAAAGCTTATTTTCGGTTGGCAATTGGCTCGTTTAAAAGAGCAGCAAACACATCTTGAGTAATTGATTCTGCAAGGAGCATGAGGAACGCGGCATGAACCAGGCTAACAACGTACTCGAAAGCATATATCAGCCTGACCTAGAAATAATGAATCAGCCTGAGCTCGAGTTAGAAGAACTCTTAATAGACGATGAAGAGGACTTGCTGATCGTAGATGAAGGTGACGAGGAATTTTTAGAGCCTCAGTCTGATGAGGACGACGCAAAGTCTGGAAAAGCCGCTAAATCGCGTCGTCGGACACAAAGCAAGAAAAAGCATTATACAGAAGATTCAATTCGGCTTTACTTGCAAGAAATTGGTAGAATTCGTCTGTTGCGGGCAGACGAAGAAATTGAATTGGCGCGGAAAATAGCCGATTTGCTGGAATTAGAGAGAGTACGCGAAAGACTCTCGGAGCAATTAGATCGCGATCCTCGAGATAGTGAATGGGCAGAAGCAGTACAACTGCCACTACCAGCCTTTCGTTATCGCCTCCATGTTGGTCGTCGGGCGAAAGACAAGATGGTACAATCTAACCTCCGTCTTGTAGTTTCAATTGCTAAGAAATACATGAATCGTGGTTTGTCGTTCCAGGACTTAATTCAGGAAGGCAGTCTCGGTTTGATTCGTGCCGCTGAAAAGTTTGACCACGAAAAAGGTTATAAGTTTTCTACATACGCTACATGGTGGATTCGTCAAGCAATCACCCGTGCGATCGCAGATCAATCCCGCACAATTCGTCTTCCAGTTCACCTTTACGAAACTATTTCTCGGATTAAGAAAACTACCAAGTTACTATCTCAAGAAATGGGTCGCAAACCCACTGAAGAAGAAATCGCTACTCGGATGGAAATGACCATTGAGAAGTTGCGGTTCATTGCGAAATCTGCCCAGTTACCTATCTCATTAGAAACGCCAATTGGTAAAGAAGAAGATTCTCGATTGGGCGATTTTATTGAATCCGATGGTGAGACACCAGAAGACCAAGTTTCCAAAAATCTTCTGCGCGAAGACCTTGAAAAAGTCCTCGACAGTCTCAGTCCACGCGAACGCGATGTTCTCAGACTGCGTTACGGCTTGGATGATGGTCGGATGAAGACCCTTGAGGAAATCGGACAGATTTTCAACGTCACCCGCGAACGGATTCGTCAAATTGAGGCGAAGGCACTCCGCAAGTTACGCCACCCAAATCGTAACAGCGTTCTCAAAGAATATATTCGGTAGTAATTAGTCATTAGTCATTGGTCATTAGTGAATAAACAAATGACAAATGACAACTAACAAATGACAAAACAAATAAAAAACCTGGTAGTGAATTAAGCACTCCAGGTTTTTTTATTTATAGGTCATCTTAAATATCAAAACTTATTATAGGATGCCCCAAAAATGTAGAAAGCCTTGACCAGAAAAAAGCTCAACCAAAACGGCTGCTAAAAAGCCAATCATTGCCAAGCGACCGTTCCAAATTTCTGCTTGTGGAGTAAAGCCCCAACGCCAAGCGTTACGATCTTCAATTATGGGAGTAGTGACTTTTGTTGTGGTTGCATTTGTCATGGTTAGAACTCCAAATCCAATTTTTAAGCTTTATTGCCTTATGTAAACTAATATAACAAATATTTTCATAAAAGCAACATTTTTTATACTTTTGTTTCCAGTTCTTGACATAAATATAAATAGCTATTTATACGTATTAAAACCTCAGCCTTCAGTGAGATTTACTAATGTAGAAGAAATGTTAGTTAAACTTTTAGCTTTATAAACAATATCATCTATTGAAAATAATTATCAATTGTTTTAGTTGAATTGCTTGATTTTTAATATATTTCGCCTTTTAAAATAAAAAAAATATTGATAATTTAAGTTAGTACCAGAAAATTTCCATTTCTTTTGAAGTCGAGACCAAACCAAGCTTCTCGTAGATACGTTTACCATCCTCAGTGGCATGAAGCCAGAGGCGTTTTGCCTCAGTTGATCTCACAAAGTTAATAATTTCCTTTAATAATGCTGTTGCAATTCCCTGTCCTCGCCACATCGGAATTGTATAAACGTTCATAACGTAGGCTTCTAAGCCTGAGAGATTGCCGTTGTAAGGGGGTCGTTGCCGCTAGTGGCAACAATTTGACTATCCACTTCCGCTACCCAAGCTAAAAACTCACCCGATGGCATTTTTTCGCCAAGATATTTTCGAGTCGCTTCTGCTAAATTTGCGATGTCAGAATTACCTTTAATCTCGCCAACCTCCCGCAGGAGTTCGAGACGCAATTGGATTAGCGCCTCTAAATCCTGCAAGTTCGCTTGTCGCAAGTTGAACATCACCCTAATTTACGATCGCACTTCCGCCACGGTGATGATTTTTTCATCGCGGTTGAGTTGGAGGATGCTTTCACCTTTGACATCCCTACCTAAGAGCGGCACTGTTTCCACAGGTATCCGCACGACCCGCTCCTTATTCGTTACTAAAGCTATCTCGCCAGATGCGATCGCCATCACCATACCAGCTAAGTTGTCAGTTTTGCTAGCAAATTTCAGCGCTTGCGTCCCTAAATCGCCGCGATTAGCTGCTCGTAACTGACTTGCAGCCATCCGCTTGGCATACCCTTCTTGAGTAACTAGCAGTAATTGGTCATCTTTACCGACAGTGACACAGCCAACCATTTGCTGATTTTTCAATAATCGAAATGCTTGTAAACCCATTGCTGCGCGACCCATGATCGGTAATTGTTCATCATTGACTGCAAAGCGCAACATTCGTCCACCAGAACTAGCTAAAATTAGATGCGCCCCTGGAGCGGTGAATTGGGTAAATGACAATTCATCATCATCTTTGAGCTTCAAAATTGTGATGCCGCGCCGAGTCAGGTTAGCAAATTCTTCCAGAGATAGACGCTTAATTCTTCCCTGTTTTGTTAGGAGAATCATCTGCCTAGTTTCGAGATTTTCCGGTAGTAAAAAGCGGCTGACTACAGCTTCTTGAGCGCCTTGAGCAGTATTACTGAGCATGGTAATCAAAGGTTTTCCCCGTGGAGAACGCCCAGTCGTTGGCGGAATTTCTCCCACATTCACCGGATACACTTTGCCACCACCAGTTAGTATTAGCAAGTCTTTCCCTGTGTCGGTCAACACAGTTTGGATAATAAAGTCATTATCGTGTAGACCATTTTCAGCTTTTGACTTTCTCCCAGATGGCTGAGTGCGGCGAACATAACCCCGTTGGGTAAATTCTAAAATCGCTTCTTCCACTGGTTCCGAAGATTTAAATTCCTCCTCCTCTGCCCCTCTGCCCCTCTGCCCCTCTGCCCCTCTGCTCTTCTGCTCCTCCGCCCTAGATTTCTGCTCCTCTCCAATTTTCGTCCGCCGGGGATCGTTGTACTTGCGCTTGAGCGATCGCAAATCTTTTTTCAGCGCCTTCAATAATTCGCGGCGATCATTTAGTAATTGCTCCAATAAACTAATTTGTTCGCTGATCTGCTCAAATTCTTGCTGCAAATTTTGCTGTTCTAAACTAGTGAGGCGACGCAACGGCATAGCTAGAATTGCATCTCCCTGTACCTCACTCAAATCCAGTCGGCTACAAAGGTTAATTTTTGCCGTACTCCCATCGGGAGCTTGGCGCAAAATTTGAATTACCTCATCCAAATTAGACAGCGCTTTCAGCAAACCTTCCACCAAATGCACGCGACTTTGAGCCTTACCCAACTCGTAATTGTAGCGACGGTTCAGCGTCTCTTCTCGGAATCTCAAAAACTCCTGCAACAGTTGGCGCAAACTTAACTGGCGGGGTTGTCCATCGACTATTGCCAGCAGAATCGCCCCAAAAGTCATTTGTAAAGCAGTTTGGTGATATAAATTCTGGAGAACTTCTTGGGGATTGGTATCGCGTTTGAGTTCAATTACCACCCGCATCCCTTCGCGATCGCTCTCATCTCGAAGATCGGAAATTCCTTGCAAGCGTCCTTGATTTACTAAGTCTGCTACCTTCTCAATCCAGGCAGCTTTATTCACTTGATAAGGCAATTCTGTAATGATAATTGCTGTCCGTCGCTTGCTTCCCCTCGTGGCTGGAATCTCCTCCAGAGTTGCGACTCCCCGCACTAGAATTCCACCTTTACCTGTGGTATATGCTTCCCGAATTCCAGCTTCACCAACTATTTCCCCACCAGTGGGAAAATCTGGCCCTGGAATTAGCTCAAATAATTTTTCATCTGGCAAATCTGGGTTGTCGATTAAAGCAATTAACCCATCGACAACTTCCCCCAAATTGTGGGGTGGTACATTTGTCGCCATTCCCACGGCAATACCAGAACAGCCATTAAGTAACAGAAACGGCAACTGAGCAGGTAACACCGTTGGTTCTTGCTGGGAATTATCAAAGTTCCCGACAAATTCCACAGTTTCTTCACCAATTTCTGTCAGCATTCCCTCATGGCTGATAGGTGCAAGGCGCGTTTCTGTGTAACGCATCGCTGCTGGCGGGTCATTATCGACACTGCCAAAGTTACCATGTCCTGCCAGCAAGGGATAGCGGCTAGAAAAATCCTGCACCAGTCTGACTAAAGCATCATAAACTGATTGGTCGCCGTGAGGATGGTATTTACCCAACACATCACCCACTACACGGGCACATTTTCGATAGGGTCTATCTGGTACTAAACCGAGTTCGTGCATTGCATACAAAATGCGCCGATGCACTGGTTTTAAGCCATCACGCACGTCTGGTAGCGCTCGCCCGACAATCACGCTCATGGCATATTCGAGATAAGACCGTTGCATCTCGGTGTGCAGGGCTGTTGGAATTACCTGTCCCGTTGAGAGAAGGTTTAACTGTTTTGCCATGAGTTTTTTCCCTGAAATTTAACTACACAAAAACCGATGGAACTCAACACTGCGGCAACCACAGCATAACGGATGAAATGAGATTCATAACAAAATTTTGATAGTCACAGAAGAAAAAGCAGTAGTATCATCCTTGATGACGAAGATGCACATTGACTATTAAAAAGGATGCACACGAGTATAATCTACATAAACTTAGTAGCTATGATACTTACCATGATTGCAAATCTTTAATTTTGTATTCTGGAATTCTTGAATCTCCTCACCTCTATAACTAAAATTCTCATGAAAACTGTTTTAATTGTCGAAGACGATCTAATTAATGCTCGTGTTTTTTCCAAAATTTTGTCCAAGCGTGGTGGCTTGGGTGTAAAACACACTGAAAATGTCGAAGAAGTCATCAAAATTGCCCAATCAGGAGAAGCCGACCTGATTTTGATGGATGTTTCTCTCTCCAGAAGTGTTTACCAAGGCAAGTCTGTTGATGGAATTAAGATTACACAAATGTTAAAATCCGATCCAAAAACAGCAAACTTACCTGTGATTCTGGTGACAGCACATGCTATGGAAGGCGATCGCGAGAACTTTCTCAAGCAAAGCGGTGCTGATGGCTACATTTCTAAGCCAGTTGTTGACCATCAACAGTTCGTTGACCAAATCATCGCACTTCTACCCACAGACGAAAACTGAGAATTAAAGACTTATTTCAGGAATACTCGCCCGCCAATGTTTTTGGGCAATAGTTCCTGTATTTATCTAGTATAGATGTACTACGAAAAGGTACTATTAGGCAAGTGGGGAATGGAGAATAGGGAATAGGAAGAAAAAAAATTACCTCTTTCCCCTCTGCTCCTCTGCTCCCCTGCTCCCCCGCTCCCCTGCTCCCCTGCTCCCCCGCTCCCCTGCTCTTATTGAGTAGGCTGTTTTCTAGGCGTAGGCGCTGATGATGAGTTTGCTGGTTGCTGTATAGCTGCTTGAATACGTGGTAATTCTAGGAATTTTTTCGTATCAGACAGTAGACGATCGCCCCAGAGATTTTCTTTGAGGAAATTCAAATTAGCATAGCGCGAATCGATACGGAGTGCAGCTTCTCCCAAGGTTAGTCCTTGTTGGCGATCGCCTTTAGTATATAGTGCCACTGCCAAGGCCAATAAAGGTTCTGCCGCTTGTTTTTCAAGGGTTACAGCAGATTGCCATCGCTTAATCGCTTCCGGGATATTACCCTGCTCGTAGTTGATTAAGCCAATGTTGTTGAGCGCCGGCCAGAATTTTTTATCTTGGGAGACGGCTTTATCGTACTGTGCGATCGCATCTGGCAATTTACCCAGCAAATAGTAAGCATTACCCAAATCAAATAAACCCTCTGGATCGTTGGGTTTTAATTTCAAACCATCTTGATAATTGACAACAGCAGCCTGGTAATTTTTCTGCTGAAAATTAGCTGAACCTAAAGCAAACAGAATATCACCATTTTTAGGGTTGATAGATTGTGCTTTTTTCAGACTAGCGATCGCGCTATCAAACTCTTTCGTTTGCAGTTGCAATCCACCTAACAGCAACCACACTTTATCATTCCCAGGAGCCAGTTGACTAGCCAGTCGCGCTCGTGGCAAAGCTAAGTCAACCTGTTGAAACTGAGCTAGTTGAGCCGCCTCTTGTGCCAAGCTCAACCCCTGCTTTTCTAACTTTGTCGCATCTAGTTGCAATGTATGGGGTATTAATGCCTGCGCGTTAGCGGCTTTTGGCATACTCCATAAACTACACACCATTAAAAGAGAAATCAAACGAACATGTTTAGGCACACTACCGCCTTTAAGCCACTAATCAAAGAATCTTTCAGCTAGCTTAAACGATCTGCGCTGTTGGCGGTAGCAAAATCTTATGTCATTAGTTCTTGACATCCCGATAATCAAACCAATATATAAATAAGTAAGCACTTACTTATTTATGGCTCGTACATCCAGAATCACCAATCAGCAAATCTTAGAAGCAGCTCGTCAGGTTTTCCTACAACAAGGATTTGGTGCTTCAACCTTAGAAATTGCTCAACAAGCTGGTATTTCTGAAGCTTCAATTTTTAAGCGATTCTCAACGAAAGAAGAATTATTTTTTGCGGCGATGGGAATTCCAGAAAAACCCGCTTGGGTGAGCGAGTTGGAATCTCTTTCTGGTAAAGGCGATCTCAAAGAAAACCTAATCGAGGTTTGTCTCCAGATTATGGAATTCCATCGTCAGGTTTTGCCTCTGATCGTAATGCTGCGATCGCGAGGAAATGCGCTCCCAGAATTTGGAGATAAAGAATCAAGACCTATGCAAGATGTAAAAGCACTGACTGCTTTCCTAGAGCGTGAGATCGACCTTGGTCGGCTCCGCCCTTGCGATCCCCAGACAGTGGCTCATGTTTTACTAGGATCGCTGATGAACTACGTTTTTGTAGAGCAGATATCGTCTCAAGCCAGTATATCAACTATCGAATTACCATTAAATTCTGAAGATCGTGTCACAGAAGTATTTGTTCAGAGTCTTGTGGATATTGTCTGGCAAGGAATTGTACCAAGCCAAGATTAAATAGGGAGTATAGGGAGTGGGGAATTAGGTATTACAGCTATTTTCAAGTAAATAAAATACGCCTTAGGGACGCAAGACCTTGCGCCCCTAAGACAGATGTGGTGCAAATACATAAAAACTTTTATAGGAGTTAGAGATTAGGATCTTAATTTCTCAATCCCTACTTAAAAAACTGATGACTTTGGTCATACATCAGCCTGGAATTACTAGTGACTTTCGTCATACATCGGTTTCAACTTTTCGATCGATAATTATTATGTATGAATTTATACGACGAGGTAAATATTAAATACCTTAATGCCAAAACAAAAACAACTCTCTAAAGATTGCTGAATTCAAACTTCAGCAAACTAGAAATTTAATACAAATAAGGAGTCAATTTCATGTTGAAACCAAACCGTATATCGATAGTCTTAGCTGCTGCTGCCCTGATAATTGTTCCTACTCTCTTGACTGCGCCTGCAAGTGCCCAGACGAAAGTCTACGTTGGTGGCGATCGCGATCGCGATTGGGATCGTGACGGCAGATCCAATTCTAGAGACAGAGATAATTGGAACCGCGACAGCAGATCCAATTCTAGAGAAGTCAGAAATAGAGACAGGGATAATCGGAACCGCGATCGCAGACCCTATCCTGTAGAAGTCAGAAACCCTAGAGATCGGGACAATTGGAATCGTGACAACCAATTTAATAGCAGAGTAGTCAGACTTGGTAATGGTGATATCAGATATCCCAATGGGCAAATTATTCCTGCTAGATCCATAGTCAGACTGCGCGATCGAGGTTACTTCAGACTTCCTAACGGGGATATTCTGCTTCCCAATCAGGAAATTGTTCCTGCTGGGAGATTAGTGAGAGTGCGTGATGATTACTTCAGACTTCCTAGTGGATTAGTACTGCAAATAAACCTTTAAACACTAAAAGATCAAAATCATTGTCAGTATTAGGCTACCAGGCTATAGTTTTAGCCGTGAATAACTAGCTCGGTAGCCGTTCCTTATAGACAAAATGGATATGAAAATTGATACACCAAATACCGTAGATTCATCAGTTTTAGTTCCAGAGGTAAAGAAAAAAAAGGGCAGACGTAATTGGCTCTCTTGGCTAATTGCTCTTTGCCTTTTGGGTGGAATTGGCTATGCCGTTTATTACCAAGTAACGGTTGCTCCCCGTCAACAAGCCAGCCGTCGGGTGCTGACAAGACCTGTAGAAAGGCAGAGTTTAACAATTACAGTTACAGCGAACGGAACGGTGAAGCCTGAGCGGTCAATCAACCTTAGCCCGAAAAATTCCGGCATCTTGAAAAGCCTGTTGGCGAAAGAAGGAGATATCGTCAAACAAGGACAGATTGTCGCTTACATGGATGATTCCAACCTGCGGGGGCAACTTACCTCTGCACAAGGACAATTGGCACAAGCCGAGGCGAATTTGCAAAAAGCGATCGCAGGTAATCGTCCTCAAGATATTGCCCAATCACAGGGAGCATTAGACGAAGCCGAAGCGAATTTGCAAAAAGCGATCGCAGGTAATCGCTCTCAAGATATTGCCCAAGCACAGGCACGCTTGCAAAGCGCTCAAGCCGCCCTTCGCCAAGCAGAAGATGATTTTGCTCGCAATCAGCAACTTTACAATGCAGGTGGTATTTCCCTTCAGACTCTCAACCAAAACCGCTCCAATCGCGATAGCGCCCAAGCTAATGTAAATGAAGCACAGCAAGCACTGGCTCTGCAAAAAGCCGGATCGCGTCCCGAAGACGTTGAGCAAGCACGAGCTGTAGTGAAGCAGAGACAGCAAGCTTTAGCACTTTTGAAAGCCGGAACGCGCCAAGAAGATATTAATGCAGCGCGCGCCCAGGTAACATCGGCTCGTGGTTCGCTGCAAAACATCCAAGCCGAAATCAATGACACGATTATTCGCGCACCCTTTGATGGTGTGGTGACAAAGAAATATGCCGATCCCGGCGCTTTCGTGACACCCACAACTGCCAGTAGTGAAGTAGCTTCTTCTTCTTCTTCTTCAATCTTGTCTCTAGCTTCTACAAATGAAGTTGTCGCCAATTTAGCGGAAACAAATATTTCCAAAATCAGCCTTGGTCAAAAAGTCTCGATTAAAGCAGATGCCTACCCAGGAAAGACCTTTGAAGGTAAAGTCAGCCAAATTGCTGCCCAAGCAATAGTAGAGCAAAACGTCACCAGTTTTGAAGTGAGAGTATCACTTTCAGACCCTCAAAGACTACTGCGGTCTGGGATGAATGCAGAAGTAGATTTTCAAGTCGGTCAGGTTCAAAATGTTTTAGTAGTGCCAACAGCCTCGGTGGTACGCCAAGAAAATGCCACAGGCGTGTTTGTGCAAGGAAAAAATAACAGACCTGTGTTCACTCGCATTGAGACTGGCGTCACCGCGAATAACTTTACCGAAGTTAAGTCTGGATTGACAGGAGACGAAAGGGTATTGCTCAGTTTCCCACCAGGATCGCGTCCGCAATCAACACCAAGAGGAGGAGTTTTCCCTGGTCTAGGTGGAGGTGGAGGAGCCGGTGGTGGTGGCGGCGGAAGAGGAGCAGGTGGCGGCGGAGGTCGTTCCGGCGGCAGTTCTGGCGGTGGCGGTCGTTCTCAAGGCAGTGGTTCCCCTTAAAGTTAGTTTTAAATAGAACATTATGTTTAAGAGATTTAAGGGCTTTTACAAAGTTAAGAATACCCGCACAGTACCATTGCTGGAAATATTGACAATGGCGGCAGAGACTCTGTGGAGTAACAAATTACGCACAGGTCTAACTATGTTGGGCGTGATTATTGGGATTTCTTCAGTTATTGCCATTACTTCTGTCGGTCAGGGAGTGCAAAAAGGGGTTGAGCAACAGATCCAAGCATTGGGTACAGATGTGATCCAAATCTTAGCGGGTGCAGCAAGAAGCGGGAATGTCCGTCAAGGAGTAGGTTCTAGCAGTACCTTGACCTGGGAAGATGCAAAGGCGATCGCTACACAAGCGCCATCAGCACAGATGGTTTCTGCTTATCTCCAACGGACTGCTCAAGTTGTCTATGCAGGACAGAACACCTCAACAACCATTTATGGCACTGATTTGAACTACCCAGAAGTCAGAAATACTCACCCCCAACAAGGGAGATATTTTACTCAGGAAGAACTAGATACTGCCGCACAGTTTGCCATTCTTGGCCCTACAGTTCAAAAAACACTCTTTGGACAGGGTGAAAATCCGATCGGCGAGAAAATTCGGATTCAAGGAGAGGCTTATGAAGTGATTGGGGTGATGGAACCTAAAGGCGCTCAGGGGCCGATGGATCGAGATGACCAGATTTTTATTCCTCTAACTAGTATGTCGAAAAGACTGGTTGGGAACAATGCTCTGGTAGGTGTTTCTGTAAATGGAATTCTAGTCAAAGGCGCTAATCAGGAAGAGTTAGAAGCCGCTCAGTTTCAAGTTACCAATCTTTTACGGCTGCGTCATAACATTTATCCGCCACAAGCTGATGATTTTCGGCTGACTAATCAAGCTGATATTGTTAGTACCTTTACTAGTATTGTGGGTTTATTTACAGTCATGGTGGTAGCGATCGCAGGAATTTCTCTAGTGGTTGGTGGTATTGGTATTGCTAACATTATGCTAGTTTCTGTGGTTGAGCGGACGCGAGAAATCGGGATTCGCAAAGCGGTAGGAGCCACTAATTCAGCCATTCTCAATCAATTTTTAGCGGAAGCGATAGTGATTTCTATTGTCGGCGGAGGTATTGGGATGGTGACTGGTGTTTTATTAGCCTTTGTGGCTGCAAACGTTTTCAAATTTCCCTTTGTAATTTCTTTCTTGTCGATTGTTGCTGGCTTTGTACTCTCGTTAACCGTTGGCTTAATCGCTGGCGTGATTCCAGCACGAAACGCATCTAAATTAGATCCAATCAATGCTTTGAGAAGTGACTAAATAATTCGTAATTCGTAATTCGTAATTCGTAATTCTTATGCCAACCATGATTTGGATGGAATCTATTACTAAAACCTACTACTTAGGAGAAGTTAGTGTTCCCATACTCAAGGGAATTGAACTCTCTATTGAGGAAGGGGAATATGTCTCGATTATGGGTGCGTCAGGTTCGGGTAAATCTACGCTGATGAATATTTTGGGATGTCTTGATCGTCCCACAACTGGAGACTATATTTTTGAAGGCAGAAACCTGACGACTTTTGATGATGATGAATTAGCCTATATTCGCAACCAAAGGATAGGTTTTGTGTTCCAACAATTTAACCTATTGGCGCGGGCGACAGCGTTGGAAAATGTTATGTTGCCAATGGTTTACGCTAACTTACCCAAGCCAAAACGCCGGGAAAGGGCATTAGAAGCTTTAGAAAAGGTAGGATTAGGGGGACGCATCGCTAACCGTCCCAGTCAACTCTCTGGCGGACAACAACAACGGGTAGCGATCGCTCGTGCTTTGGTCAACCGACCTGCATTAGTTTTGGCAGATGAGCCAACAGGAGCTTTAGATACTGAAACCTCCCATGAGGTAATGAGTTTACTGACTGAACTTAATAACCAAGGGATCACAATTGTGATTGTCACTCATGAACCTGATATTGCTGCTCAAACCCAAAGGATTATCCGAGTTCAGGATGGTTTGATTGTCGGCTAATTTGTTAAGATTAACCCTTGGAGGAAGAATTTAAGATTTAAATCTCTGTAGGTCAATCAGGATGAAAACTTTTGATTATATCCTCAAAAAAACCTAATTAATTACTATATCTAGATTATGAATTTCAGCTTATTATTCGTGCATTTTACCTGGGTTACTGTCGCATTCGCGATTCTTCTTCCAAATGCAGCAAGTGCAGCAACTCCGCCAAAAGCACAGAATTCTTCAAGCTCTGTACAAGTTCCCGATCGCCTCAACCCCAGCCCCAATCCTCTGCAATTTCCGACTAAACCGGAGGAAGTAAGGATTCAGGGAACTGTACCAATCAGTTTGGCACAAGCTTTAGAACTCGCAAAACGCAACAATCGAGACTTACAAGTAGCTATATTACAGCTAGAACGCAGTCGTTCGGCACTACGCGAGTCTCAAGCTGCCTTATTTCCGACTTTGGGAATAAATAGTAGTGTGACTAATAATGGTAATGGTTTTAGTAACAATTCATCTCAAGCCAGCACCTCTTTCAATGGTTCAGCACAACTGAATTATAATCTCTATAGTTCTGGGAACACACTAGCGACTATCCGAGCCGCAGAAGAACAGCTACGGGTAGATGAATTAAATGTTGAAAGTCAAGCTTTGACAATTAGCTTGAATGCCACAACTCAATACTACGATTTGCAACAAGCAGATCAACAAGTCAGAATTAATCAGTCTGCTGTGATCAATGCCCAGGCTAGTTTACGGGATACTCAAGCTAGAGAACAGGCTGGAGTGGGGACGCGGTTCGATGTGCTGCAAGCTCAGGTGAATTTAGCAAACGCCCAACAACTACTTACTAATGCGATCTCACAACAGCAAATAGCCCGTCGTCAGCTTGCCACGTTGTTAAGTTTATCGCAGTCATCTGATATCAGTGCCTCAGATCCCGTACAATTAGCAGGTCTTTGGTCGCAGACGGTAGAACAAAGTATTGTCCAAGCGTTTCAAAATCGTCCAGAGTTGCAACAGTATTTGGGACAACGTAATATTTACGAGCAACAGCGACGGCAGGCACTTTCACAGCTAGGGCCGCAAGTTAGTTTGGTAGGCAACTACAATCTGCTAGATCGGTATAATGATGGCGCGAGCATTACTGATGGCTATTCAGTAGGACTTCAAGGAAATCTAACTTTATTTGAAGGGGGAGCAGCAAGAGCAAGGGCGGCTCAGTCGAGAGCTAATATTGCGATCGCAGAGACTCAATTTGCTAGCCAGCGCGACCAAATTCGCTTTGATGTAGAACAGTATTATGCTCAATTGCAATCCAATTTAAATAATGTGCAGACTTCTAGTGTGGCTTTAAATCAAGCAAGAGAAGCTCTGAATTTAGCAAGGTTGAGGTTTCAAGCTGGTGTGGGTACTCAAACAGAGGTAATTGATGCTGAAAATGACCTGACAAGAGCAGAAGGTAATCGCGTCGCAGCTATTTTGGATTACAATCGCGCTCTAGCTAATTTACAAAGATCGGTAACATCCAGAGCTTCGCGCTAAGACCAAATCATTAGATATCTCGTGAAATTAAATATGCGTTATCAACAACCCTTGTAGAGAAGTAGCACTGCTACATCTCTACATTCTTTTTTGCAATGTCTATCAAATAAATGTATAGCTGTAGTTTGATATGTTATACCAATTCAATTAATGATTGCAACATATTCTTAGGTAAAGACGCGATTCATCGCGTCTCTACAAATGATCTACTTGTCGCATTCTTTTTTCCAATTGGTATTAGGACAGTGTTGATTGCTCAAAGCTTTAGATCGACTGGGTTTATACTTAGCACTTAGCACTCTTATGGCACAGTAATTACTGCTACTGGGCAATGAGCTTTACTCAGAATTGCATCGACTCTATGACCGAAGAAAACGCGACCCGTAACCATGCGGATATTACTCCCTAAAATAATTAGGTCAACTTCCTGGGTTTTGGCAAACTTGAGGATTTCTCTTTCTGGGCTGGTTCCTTGAAGAATATAGGTTTTGACATCAGCACCCAGATTGCGGGCAATTTCTGCTTGCTGTTCGAGCATATCGTGAGCAATTTCCTTCACTGGAGCTAGCGATCGCTGTTCGTAAAGAATATACTCAACCTGTGGCAAATTAATCACGTTAACGATCGTTACTAATGCTCCGGTTTGAGCTGCGATCGTACTTGCGATCTCTACAGCATTTTTACTATATTCTGTCCCCACCGTTGGCACCAAAATCTTTTTGAGTTGTTGTTGAGGAATTTTGCATATCTCGCCTTTCGATTGGGGTAGGTGCGACTTTACCACCATCGTTGCACAAGGCGCTTCTTGAACAACCCGATCGACAAGCAAATTAAACAATGCTTTCTGGGGGCGGATCTGTTCCGAAGCTCCCAGTACAATCAAGTCATAGTTTTTGTTTGCTTCATTCAAAATTACCTCCGCTTTATTACGCCCCGACTCCGTTTTTGTTTGCAAGGTGGTATCAGCAGGTAGCTGCATTTCCTCAGTCACAGCAGCCAGAGCAAGGTCTGCGGCAGTATCTTTAACCTGCGTCGCTTCCATCCGGCGGGCTTTGCTTTGAGGTTGCTTATCACTCAGGGCATATAGAGATGTAACTTCTATCGAGTTTTGGTGAGCCATGTAACCGACTAGTTGCGCCGCCAGTTGGATGTTGGGGCCACCACTAGTAGGTATTAAGATACGGTGAATCTGCTTGATAAAGCTACGGCTATCCTGTTCTTCTTGTTCCAAACGTCGAGCTTCCTCTTCACCCATAACCACCTTCGACAAACACCAGCGCAGCAGGGGTGGAGCCATTAGGGAAGTGACGATCGCCACCATAACAATAATCGAGTACATCTGGGGATTCAGCACTCCCAAAGATAAACCAATGGTGGCAACGACAATTTCCATCGCCCCGCGAGCATTCATCCCGGAACCCATCGCCAAACCTTCCCAATGACTCAAGCCGCCCGCACGAGAACCAAGGTAAGCACCTGTAAATTTGCCAACACAGGCGACAGCGAGAACAATCAAGCCAAATATCAATGTTTGAGGGACTAACAGAGCGAGTAAATTAACTTTCAAGCCAGCTGAGGCAAAGAAAATTGGCGCTAGAAAGGCTGCTGTGAAGACTTCTAACATGTGTCCAGCTTCATTGCTAAAGCGGCGGGATTGACCCGCTAGAATCCCCAGCACGAAAGCACCTAATGCTGCTTCTAGACCTAATGCGTGGGTAAGTGCTGCTGCCGAGAGCGAAAGAATCAGCACAACCGACATACTCGCGGCGATTCCACCAACATAGTCATCAACCCAGCGCAAAATCTGGTCTACAATGGTACGCCCAATTGTAAAGGCGATCGCTAAAAATAATATAGCCGCGCTTACAGAATGAAAAATTGTCCCCAGGTCAAATTTGCCGCTACTAGCTAAACCTGAAACCACAGAAAGTAAAATCCAGCCGATGGTGTCGTCAGTCATCCCAGCAGCTAAGGTGACTTGACCAATGTCACGGCGAATCAGGTTTAAGTCCATCAGCACCTTTGCAATCACTGGTACTGCTGAAATACTCATTGCTGTGGCGATAAACAGACTGAATACCAATCGCTTTTCTGGGTCGGCTAAAAAATTATCTGGCAATAGCCAACCCAGTCCAAATCCGGTGATAAACGGGATAATAATTCCGCCCAGTGAAATCAAAAGAGCCGTTTTACCCTTACGAAGAATCAGCTTGAGATCCGTCTCCAACCCAGTCACAATCAGCAAAAATAACACGCCTAACCAAGAAATCACCGAAAGTAAATTAGACTGTTCTTGACTTTTGGGAAAGATGTGCGCCTGTAAGTCGGGAAGAAGTAAACCAAATAGAGAAGGGCCAAGCAGCACACCCGCCAGTAATTCTCCAACAACAGGCGGTAGGTTAATCCGGCGCATCAACTCACCTAATCCCCGCGCTACGAGAAGCAATAGTGATAGCTGTACCAGCACCAACAGCAGCTCGTGATGACCGAGAGGTTTAATTAAACCGTCACCTGCTGCTTTCTGGGCAGCGAGTACAGGCACTAACATTAGGGACAGGTTTTGCATATAAGCGTCCAAAGGTTGGATTACAAATTTTTAAAGGGGCTGTTCAAGTAAATCCTGAAAATGTTTACTTACACACCGGTCTAGAAGCTTAAACTGTCATTGTTATTATTAACCGCAAGATTATCATGCGCGATCGCCCGAAGCTGTCAGTTCAGGAACAAAGCTTTGCTCATCAACTTATTTTTGAGCGCGAACAAAGAACTTTGTAGTGTCTTCCCAAATACCTCGATCGGTTGCTAGTTTCTCAATTTCTGCTTTGTACTCAACTTGTAACTGATTTAATTGTTCTGGTGATAATGTTGACAACAGGGGATTACCTTTCAAATTTATCTTAATGACTGTCTCAGATAATCTGCTATCCCTAAGCTGGCGATAACGTCCTGATGGTTCGATCTTAATTTCGATATCTCTAAAACCTGCCTGATTGAGCAAATTTCGACATTTTTCTGGAGTTCCCAGTGGTTCAAGGATATGTGGTAGCGATACACCTAAAACCCTAGCGTAGATCCTCTGGTGAAGAGATGCCATAATAGCAGTTTCGGGAGGACAGGTAAATGCCACATACCCTCCTGTTTTCAAGTAGCGATACCACTTTTGCAAAATAGCAAGGATATCAGGAAAAAGTACAATTGCCTCACAGCAAAAGACAACATCAAAACTACTATCACTAAAGTTTAAATACTCTGCATCTCCCTCAATCAACTCGATGTTTTGTAATCTTGCTGCTGCAATCTTGAGTCTTGCTTGATGCAACATTCCAGGAGTCATGTCAATCCCAATTACAGAGCCATCTGAACCAACTTTTTCAGCGGCGGGTATCGCAACTAAACCTGTTCCCGTCGCCACATCAAGGATTTTCTGTCCCAAATTTAGCGGTACAAATTCAATGAGAAGCTTGGCTTCTAGAGGATGGCGAGTATCTTTTTCATGGTCATAAGTCGTTCTACTACCATAAAATTCTCTTAGTTGCTGTTTATAATTATCTAGATCGGTCATAACCAAATGTTAAATTTTCTCCACTTTATAGTAACTTTTATTGTGATATTGAGTTGCTTGCTGCTGAATCCAACCCTGACAGCACAAGCCGTAACTTCATCTAGTACTGTTTACGAACAACGAATAATCCATAGTCCAGATGGTATCGGCAAATACTACATGGGGCGCGAAATTGCCCAAGTTATGGGATACACGGGCGCTGGCTGGCTAGAACGTCCCAGCCGAGAGCGAGAAGAACAGCCAAGTCAGGTAGCCAGCCTCCTCAATCTGAAACCTAATGATGTGGTGGCAGATATTGGCGCTGGTACAGGTTACTTAAGCTTTCGCATCGCGCCGTTATTAACAACAGGTAAGGTGTTAGCTGTAGATGTTCAACCAGAAATGTTAGAAATCATTGAGTTATTTAAAAAAGAGAAAAATATCACTAATGTTGAGCCTGTTTTAGCCACTTTTACTGACCCCAACTTACCATCTGAAAGTATCGATTTGGCGTTGATGGTAGATGCCTACCATGAACTTGAGTATCCTCAAGAAGTGATGCAAGGAATTGTCAAAGCACTTAAACCAGGTGGTCGGGTAGTGCTGGTTGAGTACCGAGGTGAAAATCCCTTTATTCTGATAAAAGGTCTGCACAAAATGACTCAAAAGCAAGTCCGCAAAGAAATGCAAGCTGTTGGTTTGGTTTGGCGTGAAACCAAAAACTTGTTACCTAAACAGCATTTAATTGTGTTTGAGAAACCCAACACTAATTCGTAATTCGTAATTCGTAATTCAGGTTTCAAGCCATAATAAAGTAAGACTCCTTGCCAGAGCGGAAAATAATGGTCAACCTATCATTCAAGCAGCGAATTCCTCATTTAGAAAATGGCGATCGCCTCACTCGCTACGAATTTGAACGGCGATATCAAGCAATGCCCCATCATCAAAAGGCAGAATTAATTGAAGGAGTTGTATACTTGGCATCCCCATTACGCTTTGAAAGTCATGCTGAACCACATGGTCATACAATCACTTGGTTGGGAGTTTATGAAGCATCAACCCCTGGTGTGAGATTAGGAATTGAGCCAACAGTCCGCTTAGATCGAGACAATGAACCGCAACCAGATGGAGTGCTATTAATCACACCAATAGCTCAAGGACAATCTCGTTTGAGTGGTGATGACTACATCGAAGGTGCGCCAGAACTCGTAATAGAGATAGCAGCTAGCAGTGTTGCTATTGATTTACATGATAAGAAAAAAGTTTATGGTCGGAATGGGGTAAAAGAATATATTGTTTGGCAAATATTTGAAAACCAATTAGATTGGTTTAGCCTGCAACAAGGAGAATATATATCCTTAGAAGTGGACGCAGATGGAATTATCAAAAGTCAAGTTTTCCCTGGTTTGTGGCTATCAATGTCCGATTTAATTGCTGGCAATATGCAACAAGTATTGACTGTGTTGCAGTTGGGATTAAATTCACTAGAACATCAAATATTTGTGCAGCAGTTGTCTAATCAGAATTCAGAAGTCAAAATTCAGGAGTCAGAATAGTTACAGAATCAGGGAAAGATTTGATGACTATTTTGGCATCAGTCTATTTTTTGGGGAATGAGACTGGCGCTTTTGGTTACACTATCCCAAACAATCCAGTTAAGAGAATTATCTAAATCATCGGGGCTGTTTGAAACTTTGAAATATAGCTTTTCTTCACGTTTTCTTTCAATGGCAAAGTCGGCATTTTGAGCATAAGCGACTATAAAACCTTTGTCTCGCAAACAATACATCGCCCAAGCTTTCAATGATTGCTTGTATGGTTCGTGTGGAATTGGTGGTTTTGCGAGCGTGTCTTCAATTACTTTAAATATTTCCGTGATTTTAGCGGCCATAGTAAATTAAGTAGGGTTTGTTAAGAGCTAGGGCAGTAGTCAGGAGTGGAGCCGGAGACGCTCCTGAATTCTGAATTTTTCAACTCCAAATTTTTGTCAGATTTAGTACAAAACCAGGTAAAACACTTTCTCCAGAAATAGTTTGAGGTGATTTTAAAACTTCCACATCTTGTTCAGGACGATAAATTTCTACTTCCTGTTTTTTTCGATTTATTAGCCAACCTAAACGACACCCATTTGACATATACTCATACATTTTCTCTTGAACTTTTTTCAAAGCGTCAGATGACGACATTATTTCAATCGCAAAATTAGGACAGAAAGGAATAAATTTTTCTCTTTGTTCTTTTGTCAAACTATCCCAACGAGATTTTTCAACCCACGAAACATCAGGAGAACGATCGGCACCATTTGGTAAAGTAAATCCAGTGGAAGAATCAAAAACTTCGCCTAGTTGATTTTGTTCATTCCATGATGCTAATTGCAAAATTAAATTAACATTACTTCTTCCAGTTTCTCCTCCCGTCGGTGGCATTATGACTAGTTCTCCTTGGGCATTGCGTTCTAGTTGTAAATCGGGGTTTTCTTCACACAGCTGATAAAACTGCTCTCTTGTCAGTTTAAGAATTGAATTAAGGTTTAATGTCAGTGCTGTCATAGAAGTATTTCCCGTTTTTTGCTGACAAATAATTATTTAATGGACTTCTGGATCGCAACGAATTTCAATCATAAAGCCATCTGGATCGTAAAAATACACTCCTCTACCAGTAGGACGAGTAACTGGGCCATGTGCGATCGCTATTTTATTTTCTCTAATTACTGTCACCGCGCGATCGAATAACTGCGGATCGATGTCAAAGGCGAGATGGTAAGCCCTAGTGAAAGTCTTTTCGGGGTCTGGATTTGGTGGTGATAATTCTGGTTCCCCAAATAAATCCAGGATTGTACCATCCGGGGTGATGAAGTTGGCTACTTTCCCAGATGCGACAAGTTCCACTAGCGTTGCGGGTACTTCGTCGCCTGTGAGTTCATGCAAACCCAGGATTGTGCCATAAAAGTAGCGGGAAGCTTGCATATCCTTAACGTTGAGGGCAATGTGATGCACTTTACGCAGATTTCCTGGCGCAAGGACACTGTTCACAGATTGGGTGCTAGATAGCATAATCAAATAAATCTCAATACTTAGATAGAAGTTGAACTTTTTTTTAAAGTTTACTATTTCTAATAAAAATCTATCATGGCTTTTGATTATTCTTTAGACTTTAAAATTATTGATTTTCGCCAACATCCTGAACTCTATCGTGTTGGTAAGGGTGAACAGGGTGTACTTTTGGTAGAACCATACAAATCAGAAATCCTTCCCTACTGGCGGTTCAAAACTCCTGAGATTGCTAGAGAGTCGAGTGAAAAAATCTACGAGCTTTTTCTTGATTATTTAGAGAAAGATGATTTTGTCGGCGCAGATATGGCACGAAAATTTATCCAAATGGGTTATACTCGCTCTCGCCGTTATGCTAATCATAAAAGCGGCAGGAAGTATAAACAAAATTCGGAAGATTCAGATTCCAAAAAAGAGATTCTTCCGTATGAAGTAGACCCAGTTAAAGCGGAATCAGCAGCAATATTTAAAGCCAAGTGGGTAGAAGCAAAGACAAATGAGAGATATCTCCAGCTTTTAGCTAAACATAAGCAGATGTATGAGCTAGAGTAAAGCACTATTAACTTTCAATTGAGCGGCTTTCGGAGAGTGTGTTACGTGAATGAACCTCTGAGCTTCGTCGCTGAACCTTTGAGCTTCGTTGATGAACCTCTGAGCTTCGTCGCTGAACCTCTGAGCTTCGTTGATGAACCTCTGAGCTTCGTCGCTGAACCTCTGAGCTTTGTCGATGAACCTTTTAGCTTCGTGAATGAACCTCTGAGCTTCGTCGATGAACCTTTGAGCTTCGTGAATGAACCTCTGAGCTTCGTTGATGAACCTCTGAGCTTCGTTGATGAACTTTTTAGCTTCGTGAATGAACCTCTGAGCTTCGTAAATGAGTCAAGAGGACTGATTGCAGAAACTTTTTACATTGTCGCCAATTAATTTAAGATTAACGCGATCGCATTTCCTCACTCAGTAATCCAGCAATAATTATAGTTGCTTAAGCGATCTATCCGACTCTTCGCTCAGAAGCATTAAGGGCGGTATTTGCTTTTACGGCAGAGTAATTGACGAGTCCATTCTTTGTAGAGACGGCGATTTACCCTTGTCTCTCTAACGTGTCAGTTTTTTAGACGCGATAAATCGCGTCTCTACATGAGAGGTTTCTGCCTTATCCCAAGCGTATTAGGATAAAACTGATGACTTGTGTGTACACCCTAGCTGAGGGCGAAGGTAAAGTTTAAGCAGATGGTTTGCAGCAGTGGTTTCCACAGTAACCTTCACCGTATTATCACCTTTTTCCCGAAATTATCGCCGATATTCGTCGCCGCAATCGCCGATAAGCTGGTACAAATCGCGTGATTGGCGAGATACTGCATTGATGCGATCGCGATCGTCTTCATCTAAACTAAAACTAAATACTTTGGCGTTATCTTCTATATGTTCAGAGACACCAAGTCTGGCACCAACTATCACACCGCCCACAGTTGGCCGATCTAAAATGTAACGCACTGCCACATTGGAAATACTTACCCTATGCTTATTAGCAATTTCCTTCAGGATAGCCAGCAACTCTTTAAATAATTGCCAACCACCCCAAGCATCAATCATATTTTTATATTTTTTCAAACTAGCAGTGGAGAGATCAAATCCTCGCGGTTCCGGTTTACCCAAATAGTTTTCTGATAACAAACCGCCGCACAGCGTACCGTAACTAAAAAGCTTTATGTCATGCTGCTGACAAAACTCCACCATATTAACTTCAGGACGGCGGTCAATAAGCGAAAATTGCACTTGGTTAGAAACGATCTTGATGCCTGCTTCGGTAATAATCTTCAAGTTTTCCGTGTCAAAATTAGTTAAACCTAGATGCTTAATTTTACCCTCAGTCTGAAGTTCTGCCAGATATTTGAGGGCATCCAGGTAATTTTTATCCTGATATTCCCACCAGTGAAATTGCATCAAATCTAACGATTGCACATTCATTCTTCTCAGGGAAATATCAATATTTTCCTCAACGAGTTTTTTCGTCATTTTACCAGGACGAGGTACCCACTTTGTAAAGGCTTGCACCTGAGATAAAGCATCTTTACCACGAGTATCAATTAGTTGACAGCGAAACTCACCAATAAAGTCTTCCGCAGGGCCATAATGATCTGCTAAATCCCAAGTGGTAAAGCCAGCATCTACATATTTGAACATAGTCTCAATAGCGGCTTGGGGATTGATCTGTCCGTGTCCGCCGGATACTTGCCACATCCCATTTAATATACGGCAGATGTTCAAATCGGGAGTAAATTGGAGACGACTAGCTGCGGGTAAGTTCATTTTCAATTTATGAGTGAAAAGTTAGGAATGGGAAGACTTCACAATTACTAATAGATAAATCATAACTGATAATTCTTAATTCCTAACTTGTCACTCCCAACTCCTAACTTTTTAACGCCAGCCTTTTTCAGCTTGTTCGAGAACGTAAGCAGCAACTTCTTGAATTTGCTGTTCAGTGAGACGCTCTTTGTAGGCTGACATATTATTTTTACCATTGGTAACTATAGATGTAACTGCCTCTATTGAATCCATACCATACTTTTTCAGGGCTTGCTTTTTGAGATTTTTACCACGCCTGATGATGTTGCTACCGTTGATATGACAACCAGCACAATGAACACTAAATATTTGTTCGCCGTTAACAGTGTCTGCTGCACTAACAGGCAAAGTAAAAGTACTGATTAATAACAAAAACGTTACTAATACTAATGTAAGTAGTTTCTTCAATTAACTTCTCCAGGTTTGGACATACTAGTTGTAGGCATAAGTATCAGAAGCAATACTAAAGGGATTCAAAGTCAGTTGTAAATCCAGCAAAATTTGCACAATCTTCTTGAAAAGACTCTGCATCACTAACATCCTCAATTTTATAAGACATGATGCGCGTACCATCTGGCATTTTTTTTGAACCAATCAATTCACCTTGATATTTTTCTGCGATCGCTTTAAAATCAACACCATATATTTTCCAGGCATCATCAGAACAACTAATATTTACTTGCCACATATTTCACTCCCAATTACTACCAATAAATATTCATCATCTCACAAATGGGCAACATCTTACACATCACCTCTTTGGAACTACAATTTTCTATCTAAAGGAAGTACCGAGCCAGTTCGGGCTACGCCATAATATGGATGTAGGAACATTTCTAGAAAATTTTATCCAAATTAGTTAAATCCCAAGAGTTGAAAATGCCTAACAATATCAAGCAACAAATTCAAGCCGACCTGCAACAAGCAAAAGAAACTGGACAATTAAGAACTGAGCGGATTCGAGAAATAGTAAAATCCGCAGTTTCTCAAGTAGCTTCTGAGTTTAAACAAGGTTCTACTGAAGTTCGCAGCATTGTGAAAGATGCAGTTTCTGCTGTAATTGAAAACTTTCAAGAAAAAGGCAGCGAACTAAAAGATGAAGTGACAGCTTCCATTGAAGGAGCGCTGGAAGGAATTAATAGTCAAAGACACGAGAACATTGCTAAAACTCAAACAGATATTAAGCGGCTACAGGCTCAATTGGATGGTGAAGAAGAACAACTCCAACAAGAGGTTGATGTAATTCTGGCAGAAATTGAAGAGACGGGTAAGGAAAAACCAGCTAGTACCAAAACTGCCATTGATTCTGCTGTCAATGCTATTAAAGATAGTGAAGAAGTAGGATTGTTAAAGAAACGTTACGCGCAACTGCAAGCGCAGCTAGCCATTGTCCGAGCTAATATGGCTGCACGCTATGGTGGGCGGAATATGGAAGTTCAAGATTATCTAGATGAGGCTAAACACTGGTACGATAAGGCTCGTCCCCAAGCAGAATCGATGGCTGTACAGGTAGAACAGAAGCGATCGCAGTTAGAAGATAAACTGGGTGAAGCTGGTACATCTCTAGCCAGAAAAGAGCGCCAAATCAAACAAACATTGAGAGAGTTACTCTTAACGGCGGCTGACTTATTCAAAGATAAGGAACCTGCTACTAAAGAGCGGGAAACTATTCATAAGTAGAGTAGACTGCTTTTCACAAAACTCTGATACATATAGAATTTTAATAGGGACACGGCATTGCCGTGTCCCTAAAAATGTATTTGTAGAATTATTAAAGACTCAGCTTTTTTAGGGTGCGTTAGGACGTATTTTCAAACTACTAGTTTTGCCCCATAACTTTTTAGATACCCCTAAATTCCCCTTAAAAAGCAGGGTGGTTTCATACGAAAAAAGAAAAATACATAAATTTTGATTTCTTTGGCCTTTCACCCCTCTCCCCGTTTCGGGGAGAGGTTTTGAAACTCAGTTTTAGTTTTTTTCTGGTTGTATGAAACCACCCTGGCCTTCACGCTTCGGTAAGGGGTTTAGGTCTTATAACTTCTAATTCTACTAGAAACTAAAATGGTGCGTTACGGCTTAAACCATAACGCACCCTACTTAAGATTCCCTAAACTTCATCTTGCCTATTAGTAAATATTGCCTTCTCTATTCAGTTGTTCATCATGCTTGGCAATAACCCAAATTGCATGAATACTACCGGGTAGCCAACCTAAAACTGTGAGCAAGATGTTAATAAACAGAGTTGGGCCAATTCCAACAGTCAGAAAAACGCCTAAAGGAGGCACTAATAAACCTAGAAGAAAACGAACTAATTTCATGATTTTGCCGTGATTTTGTGAGTTTCTTTAATTACATTCTGGTGAATATACCGAATTAGGAAATCCACTTTCGGATATTTTCTTTGGAGTAGAGACGTGAAAAGATTGGTCTTTCTACTCCTTATAATACTTATCTAGAAGGTAATTCACCTTGGGTTTTTTCGCCACTACTGGTTAACAGATTTCTTTCAACAAAGTAGTTGTTAATGAAGGTGTTAGCAAAAGTTAGAATCACTGGCCCAAGAAGGAAACCAATAATTCCGCGAACTGCGAACCCAGGAACTAGGACTGCTGCTAACCAGAAACACAAACCGTTGACGACGAGCGAAAATGCTCCAAATGATAGAAAGTTAAGTGGTAGAGAAAGAGCAGACAAAACTGGTTTAACTGAACCGTTAATTAGACCAATTACTAAAGCAGCAATTATAGCTGCGGGAAAATTAGCAATATTAACGCCTGGAACAACTAAATCAACAATCAACAGGCTCAAAGCTGTAGCTAGGGCGGTTAATAATGGTGTTAACATTTTTCTTACCTAATCACTAAAGATTTTTTGTAACTTCTTATCTCATCTTCAACTATCTGCTAGGTTTTAACCTCTCTTGCAAGATAGAATTTCCTTCTATCGTTAGGCCGATCATTGAGAAAAAGATAGCGCTTTTAATACTGCGTAGGTCTTACTTAAAAAAGTACTCTGAGGTAGGTTGGGTTGAGGAACGAAACCCAACATTTTCACCGTTTTGTCGGGTTTCACTACCTACAACCCAACCTACAAATCTTCTTAACTGATTAGTATTGCGATCGCTTAGATTTTTCAGACTCAGGCTGATAGTAAAGGGCTGATTTATACAAGATTTGTTCTTGATGGGTTTCTAAAGTGCAATCAGACAAAGGGTAAGTTACACAAGTAACAACATAACCAGCCTGTACTTCGCTTGGACGCAGAAATTTTTGCTCGCTTTGATCGACTTCACCGCTAATGAGTTTGGCGACACAGGCAGAACATTCGCCTTGTTTGCACCCAGATGGTAGGCGGATACCAGCATCTTCCGCCATATCTAGAATATATTGATCGTCTGGTACTGGAATGGTGCGATCTAACCCAAGTGTAGGATTGATAAATCGAACTTGATAAACTGCCATCTGCTGTTTCTAATTATTGTTTAACTGCTTTCATCGACAAACTAATCCGTTTGAGTTTCTCGTTGATTTCTAACACCTGCACTTTGACTACTTGTCCAACTTTGACAATTTTGTTGGGATCGTCTACAAATCTATCAGCAAGTTGGGATATATGCACCAAGCCATCTTGATGTACGCCGATATCAACAAAAGCACCGAAATTGGCGACGTTCGTCACAATTCCCTCTAGTTCCATTCCCACATTTAAGTCCCTGATTTCCTTAATTCCTTCTCTGAAGGTGGCATACTTAAACTCAGCACGAGGATCTCTGCCTGGTTTTTCTAGTTCGCTGAGGATATCGCGCAGTGTGGGTTCGCCGACGCTATCGGTAACATATTTCTTCAGGTTGGTCTTTTTGAGTTTTTCGGCAATTTGTGTTACCTGATTTAATGGCACATTTAGATCGGATGCGATCGCTTCTACTACAGAATAACTTTCTGGATGCACTGCTGTATTATCCAATGGGTTATCACCGCCGCGAATTCGCAGAAAACCCGCCGCTTGTTCATAGGCTTTTGGCCCTAGCTTCGGAACTTTTAAAAGTTGTCGGCGATTTTTAAAGGCTCCATTCTGGTTGCGATAGGCGACAATGTTATTGGCAACTGTTGCCGTAATCCCAGAGACGGATGTCAGAAGTTCTTTGGAGGCGGTGTTTAAGTCTACGCCGACGTAGTTCACACAGCTTTCTACAGTGTCATCCAATTTCTTTTTCAACAACTTCTGATCGACATCGTGCTGATATTGTCCCACACCAATGGATTTGGGATCGATTTTCACGAGTTCCGCTAAGGGGTCTTGCAAACGGCGACCGATGCTAATCGCACCGCGCACGGTAACGTCTAAATCGGGAAACTCTTCTAGCGCTACAATACTAGCAGAATATATAGATGCACCAGATTCATTCACCATCACCTTAACTGGTTTGCGTTCTATATTTTGCAATACTTGCGTGACAAATTCCTCTGTCTCGCGGGACGCTGTACCGTTACCGATGGCAATTAACTCAATTTTGTGCTTTTCAATCAGATTTTTGACAGTTTGTGCAGCTTTGAGTCGCTGTTCAGCCGCTTGGTGGGGAAAAACCGCTTGGTATTCCAAAAATTTCCCCGTTTGGTCGAGAACAGCTACTTTACACCCAGTTCTAAATCCAGGGTCTATCGCCAGGGTTGGTTTCATTCCTGCTGGTGCAGATAGCAGCAACTCTCGCAGATTAGTTTCAAATGTCTTAATTGATTCTATGTCTGCGTAAACTTTTTTATCAGAAATTACCTCTCCCATAAGAGAGACTTTCATCAAACGATTGAATGCATCCTTCAGCATCGCCTGATAAAAATCTCGAATTGTCCGTACTTTGGTTTTGATTTCTTTCGACTCAAGATAGTAAAGTATCGTATCCTCATCGAAAGCAATTTCAAAGCTTAATACTTTCTCAGTTTCACCTCGACACAACGCCAGCATATTGTGTGGTGCAATATTTTTTACCTTAATTTGATAGTTACGGTACATCTCAAATTTGGTTGTACCTTCAGGATAATCATCTTTGATGCGGGAGACAAATACCCCTTCTTCTAAAAGATAGTCGCGGATATACGCGCGTAACTCAGCTTTTTCAGCTACTTCTTCCGCCAAAATATCAGCAGCACCTTTGAGTGCTTCTTCTGCTGTTTTTACTCCCTGCGTTTCCGAAATATACTTAGCCGCTTCTGACTCTAAGGATGCAATGGCACCATTTTTGACATTTAACGACTTGATGAACTCTGCTAATGGTTCGAGTCCTTTTTCTCTGGCGATAGTGGCGCGGGTGCGTCGTTTTGGGCGATAGGGTAGATATAAATCCTCAAGTTCGGTTTTTTGTAAGCAGGATGAGATTTTAGCTTTGAGTTCATTTGTGAGTTTACCTTGTTGGGCGATCGCACTTAAAATCACCGATTTTCGTTCTTCCAGTTCTGTTAAATAAGTATATCGATCGGCCAGTTCGCGTAGTTGCACTTCATTCATCTCATCGGTACGTTCTTTGCGGTAACGTGCAATAAAGGGAATTGTTGCACCCTCCGCCAAAAGTTCCAGCGCGTTTTGCACCTGATGGGATTTGAGGTTTATTTCAGTTGCCAGTATTTGAGGAATGTTCAGCATTAGGTGTCTAAAATGAAAATGCTACTTCTAAAGGTAATATGCTAGATCCTTATCCTGGCGCAAGGCCAAAGTTTTAAGCTAATTTACCAGATGATTGCTCGCAAGAGTGTAATTGGCGAAATAGACAAAACCCACCTACGCAAGTTTTATAACCCTTTCAATCCGCGTAGATGAATGAGAATTTGTCTAGCACAGCGCAGCTTGGCTGATTCAGGAGAAGGACAAAAGTAGCATCACCCACAGGAATTGTCTGTTACTAAAGACTACATAATATCTTGTAGCATCTTGTACAAAACTTCAAAGCTTGCTACGCACACACTTAAACACAGAAAAAAGAGTTGTCAAGCTTTTGGCGCTTCATCTATTGCAATAATTATTCCAATTGGCATAAAATACAACCTTGCGTAATCTTGATTTTCTATAATATTTATTTCGCTAGACTGTTGTAGCCAAAACCTTATTGGATGTAAGATTAACCACACTTCCAAAAAATTTGTTCTAAAAACACTACAACCTTTAGTTCAGAGGTTAGTAAAATGCTTTTGTTTTTCTTGATACCACTATGTACTGCTTTAGCTACAGGCTACTTGTTCAAAAAGAGTACTGATGAAATAGCATATCTTGCAGGTGTATTCGCAGCCATTAGCTTTATTTTAAGTTTAGTATTAGCACCTTGGCAGATTCAGTTTGGATTATTAATCATTGTCTTTGTCATTACCAACAGACTTTTGCAGGATAATGAGTCCAAACAATAGGAAAACAACCTAAAGAAACCTCTATCCAGCCAAGTAAACTTAGCATTGTTTTTCTTTATACCACTATGTACTGTTTGAGCTACTGCCTGCTTGTTCAAAAAGAGTACTATTGAAATTGCATACTTTGCAGCGATTAGCTTGATATAAAATCAAGCATTAGTATCTTGGCAGATTCAGTTTGGATTGTTAATCATTATTACCAACAGACTTCTATGAGGATAATCAATCCAAATAATAAAAAAGCCTCTACCCAGCGAAGGAAATTGGCAGAGTACTAACTCTATCTGAAATATGTAAATTTAGATGAATATTTTTGTGAAGACATAAAAACCAATTCAAACTCTCGATTATCATCTAAAAATTCAGGCTGTAATTTAGTGTAACATTGTGTGATATTATCAGCGCAAGTAGTCTTGTTCGAATTTCAATTTTCCTTGGGTCAACATTGGCTTTTTAGCTTTGCATTTATCAAGTCTAATACTAACTCTTTGCTTATAAAAGTTTATTACCATAAATTACTTCATAAATGTACAAATTTCCAAGGCAAAAACTCATAATAGAGGGAGAGAGGGAGATTTTTATTTTATGAAGTTTTTGTTTAAATGCATTTGTCAGTAGATAAATTTTTGATAAAGTATAGCGATAAATTTGCAACATGCCTTTCTCGTGGTATTCTAGTAAGTAATTACATGTAGCAATAAATTTGGAGGAAAAAGCTTATTTAAATAAAATTAGGCGGAAAAGTCAAGCAAACCTAATACTAGATAGTGTAGAAATATCTCAAATTCAATGCAAGCAATCTCAATTTAAAGTTGATTAGCCAAGTCTAGTTTGCATTAGTTGTTTTGTAAAAAAGCTCCATTTGGACATTCACTAAAATTCCCCATAAACCTGTAAAGCGTATTACTGTAGTGTAGATTGATTTATCTCTCTATTGATTTACGCAGCCAGTCAGACTTATATTACTTCTTGTGTTCCCATGCCCAAAAAGAGCACGTATACATACTCAATTTGAGTAAAAACTTTTACTTTTATAAATCGGCTTAATTGCCAGCCAAGATTACAGATATGTCTGTGAGCCGGGAGAAATTTTATGATATGTCAGTACATTAATCCACTTTTTTGGAGCAAATAGAGAATATTTCTCAATCCAACTAGGTTTTATAGCTTGAGAATATCAATAGTATCTTCAAAAGATTTCTACAGCAGGATACAACTGATAGAAAGTTAATGAATGGATTAATCAAAAATTCTGCTAATCCATTTTGATTTAGGTGCATCTGTTGAATATGTGGGTGGAATCAGAGTTCAACATCAGCGATGTCTACGATGGTCACTAAGCTTATCGTACCACTTCGTGGAAGCAAGCTACGCCGAGCGTCTCGTAGAGAAGTGCGGGCTACACCTACGCACATTGCAAACTTTGTGTATGTATAGAGAATTTGTGACAAAGTTCTCAACCTTCTCTATGTCTGCATCCACTATTAGATTATCGCGATCGCGCTAAAAATAGTGTTAGAGCAAACCTGGGTATCACAGAAAATATCTGTAATTCACAGTTAGGCAAACTCTAAATTGATTGTGCTAATTACCAAGCAATAAACTGGTTTGGTTGAGAGTATAATCCAGTCAAACAATTGAGCGTGCTTTACTACCAATCATATCGAACGTTGCCATGATAGAGCAACCATCCAGGAATATTGCATAGTATTTAGTTTTTAACTCTAAGGCATGAGCTTCAAAGATCATTTTGATATCAGTCACTTTAACATAGCCTTCCTAATTTTGTTGTCTATTTACTGAAGTGGAGATCGAATTGTAGAAAAGTGTTGCCGAGATATGAAACGTTTAAAATGACTGGTTTTTTACTATCAGGTTCATACCTACTATCTTGATTAAGGCAAAGTACTATGAAATCCATGTCAGAAAGTTCAAACTTTAAAATAACCCCTTATATTATTTTATTTGTAAGTATTTTACTTAGTATCTGTGGACAACTGCTAATGAAGAATGCCATGATTTATACAAATGAGGGAGTCTTTACTTGGGATTTTCTTCAAAAATTATCATTAGCTATTACTGTCTATTGTTTAGGAATAGTAAATTGGATATTGGCTCTGCGATCTGTAAAATTGAGTATTGCTTATCCACTGACGAGTTTAAATTATGTCGGGATACTTTTCGGCTCATACTACTTTTTTCATGAGGTGATTACGTTAACTCGAATAGTAGGAGTAATCACTATCTTTTTGGGTGTTCTTTTAGTAGTTAACCCCATAAAAAAGCTCAAATTTAGATAATTATTTGAAAAGTTAAAAATGGGTATTTTTACTTGGTTAAATTTAATGCTTGTTGTTTTGTTTGGAACAACTGCTCAACTCTCACTCAAATATGGACTTTACATCTCTAACTCTAATAAAGGAGAAAGCGGCTCTCTCAAAAATCTCTTATTATCTCGTTATTTTTTAATTTGGTTTATCTGCTATACATTTATGACTATATTGTGGCTTTATGTATTGCGGACAATTCCTTTAAGTCAAGCCTTTCCAGTTTTAGGATTAATGTATGCATTTGTACCCATTGCTTCTCACCATCTTTTAAAAGAAGAGGTTATGTTTAGCCAATGGTTAGGAATTTCCGTTATTATAACTGGCGTAATTCTAGTTGTACATTAATCTTTTATTATCAGATTATTAATATTAACAGTTTCCGAACATCATCCTCTAAAACATTTTCACAAAATCTAAATTTAATTTATGAATATAGGTATCGTTGGCGGAGGTATAACTGGGCTAGTATTAGCTCAACGTCTTTCACATCAAGGACATCAAGTCACTGTCTTTGATAGTAATAAGCAGCTTGGTGGACTTACTACCTATCATGATTACGGATTATTTACCTGGGATCGCTTTTATCACGTCATCCTACCTTCTGATACTCACTTAATAAATTTTATCAGAGATATTGGTCTTGGAGATAAACTGCGTTGGCATCGAAGTTTAACAGGCTTTTATGACAATAGAAAGTTTTATTCTATTAGTAATAGTATAGAATTTCTGCGTTTTCCTCTATTTGGACTTTTAGGTAAAATCAGATTAGCTTTTACTCTACTATATGGTTCGCGCCTTAATAACTGGCGGCGCTTAGAGAAGATTTTAGTTGAAGATTGGCTATTAAAACTTGGTGGTAAAAATACATACGAAAAGCTCTGGAAACCTTTGCTTTTATCAAAATTAGGAGAAAACTATAAGCGAATATCAGCAGTTTTTATCTGGGCTTATATCAAACGACTATTTTCAGCACGTGATTCTTCATTAAATAAAGAACAACTTGGTTATGTCTCTGGCGGTTATAAAACTGTTTTTGACCATGTAGAAAAATTAATTTATGCGGCTGGAGGTAATATCCACAAAGGTGTTGCAGTTGAATATATTGCACCTCATCCAGGGGGTGGAATGTGGGTAGAATCTCAGGGTAAAAAAGAGCATTTTGATAAAGTCATCTTTACTGGGCCAGTTAATATTTTGCAACAGGTTGCTGCGAGGGAACTGGTGAAAGTTGCAGACACTACTGAAACAGTAGAATACCTGGGTGTAATCTGCATGGTACTGATTACTCGTAAGCCTCTAGTTCCTTATTACGTAGTGAATATTGCCGATAAAAATATTCCTTTTACCGGAGTTATCGGTATGAGTAACTTAGTTTCTTTACAAGAGACAGCAGGGTATCACATTACATTCCTACCAAAATATATCCTTTCCACTGACCCGTTGTTAAAACAACCAGATGACGAATTACGTCCAATATTTTTCCAAGGTATACGTTTAATGTTTCCAGAACTCAAAGCAGATGACATTGTGGCAGCACATATTAATCGAGCGATTAAAGTACAGCCACTACAAGTTTTAAATTATTCCAGTCTTGTTCCCAAAGTGACTACTGAAAATGATGATTTTTTCGTCGTCAACACCTCACAATTGGTCAATGATAGCGTCAACAACAACGCAGTAGTTCGACAAGTCGATGAATTTCTCAAAAAATCAGCATTATTGAATTCTTGAAATTTGAGTAATCACACTTTATTTTAAAAATCACACGAGGTCTTTATGAGTCTTTTTGTTCTTTTACCCGCATATAACGAGCAAGAATCAATTCGACCCTTGTTCAAAAAGTTTCAAACATTGCAGCAAATATTTAATATAGAGATAGAATTGATTCTTGTCGATGATGGCAGTAGCGATAAAACTGCTCAGACTGCAATAGATGAATCTCAATCACTAGGTATATTACTAAAATTAGTCCAACATCCCAAAAATGCTGGTTTAGGTCAAGCAATTAAAACAGGTTTTACAACTTTCTTGGAAATTTCCAAAGAAGGTGATTTTTTAGCTGCGATGGATTGTGATAATACTCAACCACCAGAGCTATTAATAAAAATGTATGACACTATGATAGCTGGTAGCTATGATATTGCGATCGCGTCTAGATATCGAAAAGGTTCTAAAGTCATCGGCTTATCAAAATTTAGAGAGCTGATGAGTTACGGAGCCAGCTGGCTTTTCAGAATTGCCGCCCGTGTACCAGGCGTAAAAGACTACACTTGTGGTTACAGACTGTATAACCGTACTTTCCTCAGTAAACTAGACATGTATTATGGGGAAAATCTATTCACTGAAAGTGGATTTGCTTGCATGATAGATTTACTGTTGAAAGCCAAAGCCCTCAAACCAAAAATCGTAGAAATTCCAATGGTTTTGAGATACGATGAAAAGCCGACTGCTAGCAAAATGAAAATTCTTAAAACTATTACTCGAACGCTAAAGCTTTTGTTTAAGAATCTAGTATCAACAGAGCAGACTTCCAATTTAGGTCAGACTTTCAAACAGCAAGAAACACTCAGAATTCCACTGAGAATGGCAAACCGTAAATAAACCTGAGAAGAAAAGTCTGGATTCTTTAGTTGAGAAGAGTGCCAGTAAATACATAAATATAACTGTATTTTATTCTACACTTATACAAAAGCGGAGCTTTCCTTGCTCCGCTTTTGTATTCTGACTTCTGAGTTATTCGTAAAATAGCTCCAAATTTCTAGTCTGTGGGCGGATTTGCCAAAGCGTTGTAAAAGGGGAGGGAAATCCACACGTTTTTCTAGCAACTGTGGCTTTTGCTCATTTGTTAGACTGAACACACCAGGATTTTTCAGTCAAATCTCTGAACTACGCCAGCAGACGAGGCTACCCCATGCTTACAAGTACGCTACTTCTCTCGAATCAACTTCCCACTCTCCAATATTCCTCCACACCAGAGCGTTTCGATGAAACCTGGGAAGCCCCCCTGGCTACCCTTCTGGGACTAGGACGCGCCGCTGGTGCTGACTTCATCGAATTATTTTTAGAGCGTCGCAACTATATTAGTTCTCTTGCAGAAGATGACGCTATCACGAGTATTTCACCCAGTCTGTCTACAGGCGCGGGAGTCAGAGTCTTTCGCGGTAAAGCTGACTGCTACGTTAGCACCAATGACCTTTCTTTTTCCGGTTTGAAAGCAGCCTTAGAAAAAGGTCTTTCTATCTTGGGATTGCAACTACCCACTGCTAAGGCTTTCATCCCAGAAATAAACCTAGAATTACTGAGAGATTACGCTACCAAAAGAGGTAAAGATGCATGGCTACCAGTGTGTAGCTCCATCCGAGAAATGGGAGAAATTCTCCTAGATGGTACAGCCCACCTGAAGCAAAAAGCTAGCCACGTTCAATCGCGCCGTGCTACCTATTTCCGAGATTGGCAAGAAGTTTTAATCGCCGCTAGTGACGGGACTTTTGCACGTGATATTCGCCTCACGCAGTCAGTAGGATTTAACCTGTTGTGTGCTGATGGTGCTAATCGTACCTCAATTGGCGATCGCGCGGGTAACACTAGTGATGCCAACTTCTTGAGAACTTGGGATTCTCAACAAGCCGCCGAGAAAATATCAGAATCGGCTGGAAAAATGCTCTACGCAGATTACGTGGAATCGGGTACTTATCCCATCATTATGGCCAATCACTTTGGCGGCGTAATCTTCCACGAAGCTTGCGGACACTTACTCGAAACCACTCAAATTGAACGTAATACCACACCCTTTGCTGACAAAAAAGGCGAAAAAATTGCCCACGAAAGTTTGACAGCCTGGGATGAAGGGCGCTCTGAAAATGCCTTCGGGACAATTGACATGGATGACGAAGGTATGCCGGCTCAAAGAACCCTCTTAATTGAAAAAGGCGTTCTGAAAAACTTCTTAGCAGATAGAACAGGTTCCTCACGCACCGGACACCCCAGAACTGGAAGTGGACGCCGCCAAAATTATACTTATGCCGCTGCTAGCCGGATGCGTAATACTTATATTGATTCTGGCGAATATAGCAATGATGAATTATTTGCCTCTGTTGATAAAGGTATTTACTGTAAAAAAATGGGTGGTGGTAGCGTTGGTGCTACAGGCCAATTTAACTTTAGTGTTGATGAAGCTTATTTGATTGAAAATGGCAAAATCACCAAACCGCTAAAGGGAGCAATTCTCATTGGTGAAGCCAAGGAAATCATGAATAAAATTTCCATGTGTTCTCAAGATTTGGAAATTGCACCAGGCTTTTGTGGTTCCGTCAGTGGCAGTATTTACACCACGGTAGGACAACCCCACATCAAGGTTGATTCTATTACCGTAGGTGGAAGATAACTTTATCAAATTCCAGGTTCTACCTGGAAACGCCTTCCTGGTGGCTATTTTATCTAGGAGGCAGAAGCCTTCTATCATTACACTCCCAGTCTGAAGTAGGGAGCAAGAAAATCCAAAATCTAAAAATTGACTATGCCGAATATAAATGAAATTGCAAATTCTGCCAAGGACAATGCTGATAAGCTTGGTATTAAGAAATTCGACATTTACGGCTCAACAGTAGATGACACTAACGTGCAAGTAGACCAAGGTGAGCCAAAACAAGTCAAAGCTTCAAACCGCTCTGGTGTTACTGTTCGTGTGTGGAATGAAGATAATACGATGGGTGTCACCAGCACCACAGATGTAGACCCCAAGGGACTGGAATTAGCTTTGAAAACTGCTTATGAAGCCAGTTTCTTTGGTGTTAAAGAAAATGTCCCTGATTTTAGTCCAGAGGCGACTGTTCCGATTCCAAGTAAACCTCTGCATAAGGCACCTCAAGCACCTGTTGCTGAACTTATAGAAAAATTGTTGATAGCTGAAAAAGAATTACTGGCAGCTCACCCAGCAATTAAAGGTGTACCTTATAATGGTTTGTCTCAAAGAGATATTGACAGATTTTATCTTAATAGCGACGGTGCGGTGAGAACTGAATCTCACTCCTTAGCATCAGTTTATCTTTACAGCAAAACTGAGGAAGAAGGGAAAAAACCTCGCAGTGCAGGCGCTTATAGAATCAACCAGAGTTTAGATAATCTAGATATTAATGGTTGCATCAAAGAAACCGCCGATAAAACTATCAGTCACTTGAATTATGAAAAAATCAAAACTGGTAAATATCGAGTTGTTTTCTCTGCGGAAGCTTTCTTAAGTCTGTTGGGTGCTTTTTCTAACTTGTTCAATGCCCAAAGTATTTTAGACAATCAAAGTCTATCTACTCCTGATGATTTAGGTAAGCAAATAGCTTCTCCTCTGCTTTCAGTTGTTGATGATGCACTTCACCCAGCTAACGTAGGTGCAGAAACTTTCGATGGTGAAGGAACTCCTACTCGTCAGGTTTCGCTGATTGAAAATGGCGTTTTAACAAGCTTTCTCCACAGTGCTGGCACTGCTAAAAGGTTAAATGCCCAGCCAACGGGTAATGCTAGTATTGGCGCAAAAGTCAGCGTTAGTCCAAATTTTTATCACGTATTTTCAACAGTAACTCCTGAGCAAGAGTTGAGCTTAGAAACTGCTGAAAATGTGATTTTTATTGATGATTTACAAGCTCTCCATGCTGGAGTTAAATCCTTGCAAGGTTCCTTTTCTTTGCCGTTTGATGGTTGGCTAGTTAATAAGGGAGTAAGAACGAGTATTGAGTCAGCAACTGTTGCTGGCGATTTCTTGGAACTTTTGAAGTCAATTATTTATGTAGAAAAAGAGCCAGAGTTAACGCCAGGGGGAGTTTGCCCGAAAATCTGGGTTAATGAACTATCAATTACCGGCGAATAAAACTTAGGAAGTGCAGAGTTAAGAGTTTAACTCTTAACTCTGCACTTTGAAATCATGACCGAGCATTAGTATTCACCACCAATGCTAATGGCAGTATTAAATACATCAGCACCACTTAAATCAACACCAGCTAAAACAGCGCCATCTACGTCACTATTATATAAACGGGAATTACTCAAATTCACGTTGGTAAGATTGGCATTATTTAACATCGTATCGCTAACAAATGCTTGTGTAAGATTAGCAGACTTTAAATTAGCTCCAGTTAAATCTGCACCTTCTAAGTTAGCACCTTCGAGATTAGCTCCTTTTAAATTTGCATTTCTCAAGTCAGCACCGATTAGATGAGCGCCTTTGAGGTTAGCTCCTGCTAGATTGCATCCCGAACATTCTCTAGTTTCTAACAAGCGGCGGACAGGGGCGGAATTTTCTGCTTTGACGGGAATGGGAGCAGCTAAAGATAGCGTGCTGAGTATGGCTGCTGCCGTCAAAAAAATTCGTTTCATAATTTACCTCGGACACTTCTAGAAGTCATGAAATTCTGATCTTCTACGATACCAGTGTGCCAAGATTACAGAATTCTGTCCTCATGCGATCGGAGGAACATATATTTTCTATGAGACTAGGTATTTTTCCGTTAGGTAGTCCGATGGGAGTAAATTTCAAACTGAAATTATATTAAGCCTTGCCGCTACCTAATAGGTACAACAGTGCCATCCGAACAGCAACACCGCTAGTAACTTGTGATTGAATGAGACTAAATTCTGGGTCATCCATCAATTCAGAACTAATTTCAACACCACGGTTGACTGGGCCTGGATGCAAAACTTTGACGTTAGATTTACAAAGTTCCAGTTTTGTGCGTGTAATGCCAAACAGTTGATGATATTCTCGCAAACTTGGCAGCAAATGAGCCGTCATCCGTTCTTTTTGCAGACGTAAAGTCATGACAAAATCTGCATTCTGCAAAGCTGGTTCTAGCTGCCAGTGTAGAAAAAGTTGGGGATTGGGGGAATAATTTCTGCCTTCTACTTCCTCCGAGATAAACTCGGCAAAGAATTTAGGTAAAAGGGTTGGCGGTGCTGCCAGATGCACTTCGGCACCACTGGCAATTAAACTCCAAATATTCGATCGCGCTACGCGAGAATGGAGAATATCCCCAATAATGGCAATCTTTTTCCCCTTTAAAAGTTCCAGTCGCGGATGATCTGGGTCAATTAGAGTAGTTATGGTAAATAAATCTAGCAGTGCTTGGGAAGGATGTTCATGTTGACCATCACCAGCATTGAGGACGCTAACTCGTACACTTAGACGATCCATTTCAGCCGCGATCGCGTTTGCTACTCCTGCCTCTCGATGGCGGACTACCATAATATCAGTTCCCATCGCCAAATAGGTTTTCGCCGTGTCGAGAATTGTTTCTCCTTTAGTCATAGAAGATGTGGCGGCGGCGAAGTTCAGGGTATCTGCACTTAAGCGTTTGGCAGCGAGTTCAAAACTGCTGCGGGTGCGCGTAGACGATTCAAAAAATAAATTCGCCACCACCTGTCCCTGCAAGGTTGGTACTTTTTTTGTCCGCCGTGATAGCACTTCTTGAAAGCTGGCAGCAGTTTGCAAAACTGTATCGTATTCAGTGGTAGTAAAGTCAGCTAGGGAAAGAATGTGATGACGATTCCAGGTAGTAGTAGGCATAGAATTTGGGGAGTGGGGACAAGGGGAGCAGGGGAGCAGGGGAGCAGGGGAGCAGAGGAGCAGGGGAGCAGAGGAGAAGTAGCAGTAAGGCAATTTCCGTTAATAAATCTACCGCTGCCGTTGGTTTCGACTTCGCTCAACCAACTAAAGAATCGAGAGTTGAGCGAAGTCGAAACTCGTCAACCTGGGTAGATTCTTTGTCAGAAATCACCTAAGTCTTCCCCTCTGCTCCTCTGCCCCTTTGCCCCTCTGCCTCTTTTGCCCAATGCCCAATCCCTTCATGCTGGTAAATGGAAAACGTTTAAAGCTAGAGAAATTAGGCTGAGGAATGTTAAAAACCCGATTGTATCTAGCATTGTAGTCACTAATGGACCACTAACCAAGGCAGGGTCAAGCTTCAGCCGTGTCAAACCCATTGGCAGTAAAGTGCCGAGTGTGACAGCTACAATTGTATTAGTTGCCATTACCATTCCGGCAATTAAAGCCACCCATCGCTCTTGGGGTTGCGCCCAAATTAAGGAAAGTAGGATCATGGTTGTGGCCAAAGCTAGGGCTGTACCTAAACCAGCTAGAAGTTCCTTGCGGAGAATTTTTAAGGTATCTTTGGGTGTTACCTCTCCTACTCCCAAGCCTCGAATTGTCACCGTTAATGATTGAATACCGACAGTACCACCAGTGTTAGAAAAAATCGGCATGATGACTGCTAGAACTGGCACTGCGGCGATTACAGATTGAAAAGGGGCGATCGCACTGGCTGCACCAATATACAGAGCCATGATCCCCAATAGCCAAGGTAAGCGATTGCGAATGGTGAGTAAGGGAGAGGATAAGGCAACTTCATCACCACTCACACCCGCTAGTTTTTGGATATCTTCTGTGGCTTCCTCTTCCAAAATATCCATGACATCATCAATGGTGACAATGCCCACCAATCGGTCTTCTCGATCGACTACGGGGATCGCGATTAAGTCGTAGCGCTGCATAATTCGCGCCACTTCTTCCTGAGGAGTTTCAGTTTTCACTTTGATGACGCGATCGCTAGCAATATCTTTAATGAAAACATCGGGAAAGGTAAACAGCAATTGCCGTAGTGAAACTACTCTCACCAGCGTCCGGTTGTCATCTGTGACGTAGGCGTAGTAAATCGACTCCTTGTCTTCGTCCTGACGGCGGATCTTGCTCAAGGCTTCACCGACAGTCAAACCTTGTCGCAACCGGACATATTCGGTTGTCATCACCCGCCCAGCAGTACCTTCTGGATAGCCGAGAATCGTTGCTGTTGCTTGCCTTTGTTCTGGACTCAGTTCTTGCAATAGCCGTTTAATTACCCCAGCAGGTAGTTCATCAAATAATTCTGCCCGTTCGTCGGGACTCATCTCTTCTACAAGATGCACTACCTGGACATCATGCAGAGAATTAATTAGTTCTTCCTGCACCTCTGTCGGCAGATATTCAAATACATCAATTGCCTGACCTTTATTGAGTAAACGGAATGCGATCGCCCGTTGTTGTTCGGGCAATTGTGTAATGTAGTCTCCCACATCCACAGGTTGCAAGCGATTTAAATCCCATTTCAACTGGTTTAAATCGGTAGTATCAGTCAACAAATCACGAATATCTTCTGTGAGCATGATATATATCTCCTAAGTCTCCCCCGCGCTGGGAGACTTCCTCACCACAGCTCAGAGGAGGTTGATACTGCCATCTTGTGGACTATGGTCCATAAAATTTCAACAAATCAATATCGATAGCTAAATCAAAGCATTGCTAGTCATCATCCTAACCCGGAACAGCACTGTCCGGTAGATCCTGAGAAAATTTTATATCTTTAGTAGCTTTACGTGCATTTTTGAGCTTACTACCCTGATTTTTGAGGAATTATTCTGTAATCAGAGTAAATTTTTCTACTGATAAAATCTGTGATATCTGGCGATCGCGAATAAATAAGCATACGGATGCGTAAAAAAAGGAGAGTCGTCTGCAAACAAGGGATTAAAAAACTTCTGCCTATTAACAAATACTTGAAGTTCAGTAATCTAAATTGAGATACTCTTATACCAATTTTATGCGAAGTGTACACATTATTTTCACCCCTCCCAACCTGCCCAAAGCATCGGGGAGGTGGCGTAGGCGGTGGGGTTCTTTCTATGCGTCTTAATAAAGAATTGGTATTACTTGAGTGTCGTTAACTGATTACTAAATCATAAATAGCTTCTAGCTTGGCAGTTTGCTTGTGAATATCAAAATTTTCGCAGATAAACTCTCGTCCTTTTTTACCCATACTTTTAGCTAAAGCCCGATCGGATAAAAGAATATCTAATTTTTCCGCGAGAGATCGATCGTCTTTTTCATCAACTAAAAAGCCAGTTTCTCCATCTAAAATAGCATCAGGGATAGCGCTATGCCAGGTAGAGGCTATTGGTAAACCAGAAGCGGCGGCTTCCAATATTGAAAGGGGTAAACCTTCGCTATCACCATTTTTTGCTGTTTGGCTGGGTAGAGAAAATACTTCTGCATTTCTCATGGTTTTTTGAATCACTTCATAAGGTTTTGCCCCCATAAAATTGACTCTATTACTAATACCAAGCTCATCTGCTAGACTTTTAAAGTTTTCAGTCATTGTGCCATTTCCAATTTGGATAACTGACACATCTGGATGCTTACTGGCAATCCGGGCAAAGGCTTTTAATAGGGTATCAATTCCTTTTTTTTCAGTATGTCTGCCTACACATAAAATATATCTTTCACCTTTTGATTCACTGGCTGGAGCAAATTTTTCTAAATCTATACCACTATTTAGTTTAATAATTTTATCTTCAGGATAACCATATTCAATCATCTTTTTATACAAAAAACTAGAAAAAGCAATAAATTTAGATGTTTTTTGTTTTAATTCTTCTTCATGTAAAAGAAATTGATAGAATGCTGGATTACCTGACAGCCACATAGAGCGACGTGAAACTGTGATATCAAAACCGTAAAATGTAACGATGAAAGGAATATTTAATTTCTCTGCCAATCGCATTGCGTAAATACCATCTGGCCCAAAATGTGCGTGAATTAATTTTAAATTTTTTAGTTCAGCCTCTTTTCCAAACATATTTGGTGAAGCAGAAAGTATATGAAATAATTGCTTAATTTTCCATTGGTCATTATTACTAATAGCAATATTGTCAAAAGGAATTTCTTCTAATAGTTTACAAGTCAGAAATAACGGTTTGTATGTTTGTAAATTATGGGCTTGTTCTCCGATAAAAGTTTCTGATACTCTTGGATAAGCTCGACGATACATCCCAACTGTTTTCATTGTGTTACTCCTATTTAAAATTAATATTTTTTTCCGAAAAATGAACAAGATGTTGGCTAAAAAAATTTTAAGTTCTTTATATATTTACGCCCTTGGTTTTACCTACTGCTATTTTATATAAAATCGCAGTTATCTGATTTATTCACAATAGCAATAACAATACCAATTTGTAATTTTTTCAAGTTAATACTAGTCTAAATCAGAGCTTTAATTATTTATGTTAGTAAGTGAAATAATAATTTTTCATTAAACTATTATTTAGTAAATATCTTAGATTCTAATAAAGCAAACTAGGATATTTATTATGTCAACAAACTGATTAATTTTTTATGACTTAGGCATTGACAGAGAAGGCAAAATAGCAACTATGCTTTTCAAGGCTTCTATTGCGATGCCTGCGGTAAATGCTCGCCTACGCAACTAATAAAATATGCTTTATATGCTTTGTAAAAGGCTGAACCGAGGTCTTGATATTGTAAATGCACAAAATGATTTATTTGTAAAGTCTATAAGCCCTATTTTTTATTAAACTTGATTGGTTTGAGGATAACCTCCCTTTCTTGACTGCAATTATTTGCTGAATATTTAACATAAACACATCAATATTAAAACATATTTACATTAAAATTATATTTATTTAATAAATATTTTTATAAAAAAATGATTTAGTTTATACCAGCATAAGCATAACCTCGGAGTAATGATTTAGTTTAGACTACCATAAGCTCATCCTTAGGAGTTAGGCACTCTTGATTTTTTGACATCATCCCAGCACTGAATATTATGTTCGGCTAATTAGTTATAATTCCCGAATCTATGCACAAAGCCCAAAAAGCCCTCACCTCAGCGATCTTAATGATAAGTCTTCAATCAGTACGTTTGCCAAAATAAGAGCCTACAAAAATTTTGGCAAAAATGGCAAAAAGACTGATACATGGGTGTTTAGCTGACAAAGTAGCTTGGAGGGTCAAACCCAATACCCGTGAAGGTGATACGTAAAAAAGCTTGCGGGAAACCTTGAAGGAATTTTTAGGACTTATTGTTTTTACTGAACCCAAGAGACAAGGGAGTTAATATACCAACTCACCCTCGTAAATTGGCGAAGGTATTGTTCAATCAGACACGATATGATTTAGTACACCCAATCAATAGTGGATTCCCAAGACCACTCTTGAGAGTTCCTCTTTCTAAGACTCGACTTACTTGGAGGGATTTTTCCACCCACGCAGAGATCGAGATTTCTAGAGAAGATTTACGTTTCCGTATGCTCTACGGTACAAAATCCCATCTCAATGTCCCATTCTCCATAGCCCAAGTGCAAGAAACCCACTCCTTTAAGGGGTCAAATTTTGCAAGTTGTTCTGAACCAAACCATGAAAACATCTACCAAATTGCTAACTCGCCTGGACTATTACTACCAGCAAATCAAAACGATTATCCTGACTCGTCAAAATCCAATTACGGGTTTACTACCTGCAAGCACAGCGATTACAGCCCACGGCGATTATACTGATGCCTGGGTGCGAGACAACGTTTACAGCATTTTGGCAGTTTGGGGTTTAGGGCTTGCATACCGCAAGATTGACGACGACAAAGGACGCACCTATGAATTAGAACACAGTGTCATTAAACTGATGCGCGGGTTGCTATTTGCGATGATGCGACAGGCTCATAAAGTAGAGACATTTAAACATACTCAGTCCCTACTAGATGGACTGCACGCTAAATATAATACCGCAACGGGTGACATTGTTGTTGGTGATGATGAATGGGGACATTTGCAACTTGATGCCACATCTATATTTTTGCTGATATTGGCGCAAATGACGGCAGCAGGATTGCCAATAATTTATACAATTGATGAAGTCAATTTCGTCCAAAATTTAGTTTACTACATTGGACGAGCTTACCGCACACCAGATTACGGCATTTGGGAACGTGGGAATAAAATTAATCGTGGTAGTGCTGAGTTAAATGCCAGTTCTGTAGGCATGGCAAAAGCTGCTTTAGAAGCTATCAACGGACTGGATTTGTTTGGTGTGCGTGGTAGTCAAGCATCGGTAATTCATGTGCTACCAGATGAAATCGCCCGCGCCCGGATCACTCTAGAATCTTTATTACCGAGGGAATCTGGTTCTAAAGAAATTGATGCGGCGCTGTTAAGTATTATTAGTTATCCTGCCTTTGCAGTGGAAGATTTGGAGTTACGCGATCGCACTTTAAACGATATTATTAATAAACTCGCAGGTAAATACGGCTGCAAACGCTTTCTGCGTGATGGACACCAAACCGTTTTAGAAGATCATCAGCGCTTGCACTACGAACCGTGGGAACTCAAGCAATTTGAGCATATTGAATGCGAATGGCCGTTATTTTTCACTTATTTAGTTCTAGATGGATTATTTCGCGGCGAACAAGAACAAGTTAAAAAATACCAAAATCTTTTAGAATCATTACTCATAGAACAAAACGGCTTGCATTTATTGCCAGAACTTTATTATGTTCCCGCAGAAAACATAGAGGCAGAAAAGTTAGCACCTCAAACGCAACCACGTTTACCCAATGAAAATATTCCTTTGGTATGGGCACAAAGTTTATATTTTCTCAGCGAAATGTTGAGTGAAGGTTTAATCGCGGTTGGTGATATCGACCCTTTGGGAAGACATTTGTGTGTGGGGAAACAGCGCGAGGCATTGGTACAAATTGCTTTATTAGCAGAAGATGAAGATTTACAGAAAAAACTAGAAGTTCACGGAATCGAAGCACAAACGCCTACCCAAGTTGAACCGATTCAAGTGAGAAAAGCTGGAGAATTTTCAGCTATTTATACCCAAATTGGACGTAACGACAAACTTGGTTTAACTGGCCGCCCAGTGCGACGACTGCGGAGTTTAACAACATCTAGAATCTTTCGAATTCGTGGTGAAACAATTGTATTTTTGCCTTCATTTTCTGACTCCCAACAGTTCTACTTAACTCTTGATTACCATTTTTTGCTGGATCAAATTAGAAGCGAACTAGCTTACATCCAAAAATATTGGAGCGATTTAGGGCGTCCAACTCTGACTTTAATGTTGACGCACACCATGTTAGAAAGTGGTTCTGAAGCATTACTAGAACTGATGCAAGAACTCAAAGATGGTGTTTGTAACGGCGTGCGGGTGAAATTAGGGCGGCTAAATCAGCTAATGCTAACAGCCGGAATTCAAAGAATTGATTTTTTACCAAATGCAGAATTTTCGCGATCGCCAGTAAAAAATGCTAGTCCACGTTGCTATTATCTAGCTTATCATCCTGATAAAAACTGGCGCTTAGGACATACTCAAGAATTTCAAATGGAGTATGAAACCAACTTCGGATTATTACTTTCTTATTTGCGTGCATCAGAGAATATTTACGAGCAAATTGAGTTATTGCAAACTTTAACTCGTTTGCAGGGAATGAAATTTGATACAGGATATGGTGGGCCAGGATATCCTGTCACAGTAGGCGATTTGCTTGATGAAGTTTATACCAAAGCTGGAGATTTAGGCATTTGGGCAGTAGTGCGTCGGGCTGCGGGATTACGGCAAATGGTTGATATCAGCCTATCAGATGCAGTAACGAGTATTTTGGTGCGAGGTAAGCAAATTGCTGTGGGTAAAGCTTACAGCGAAGCGTCCTTGATTACCGTACCCATGTCCCACGATGAAATTGCCGATAAAATTAACCATTTTTGTCGTGAAGATATCCGCGATCGCGTCCTCACTCAAGAGATTTTAATCTATGTTGGTATCTTAATTCGCTCCGAACCCGAACTATTTCAGGGACTACTAACGCTGAGAGTCGGCTATCTCATCCTGTTAATAACCAGCGAACTAGCGCGGGAATTGCATGTTACTCAAGATGAAGCTTACGATTACTTAATGCAACTTTCACCCTTTGAAGTGAAAATGCGCTTGCGTCAGGTATTAACTGGATATACTGGCATGAGTAACCTGTTGCGCCAGCAAGAATCACTGCACGTCAAACAAAAAGAAAGTGATATTGCTTGGGTGGTATTACCAGGAATCGCCGAAGGTATAGAAGTTCCGCCGGGTGGTTGGCGGCGGTTTCGTCAAGCTGAAGGTGCGACGGGGCGCGTACCAAAAGAATTTTTTAAGCAAGTTTGGCTATTAATGCAACATTGCAAGGGTCTAGTAATTGGCGATAAACTAGAGCGGCGCAATCGTTTAGATAGCGAGATAATGCTGTCGGAAATGACAGCTGGGGAAAGGAATTTTGCTCTGTTGGTTGAGCATTTGCTGAATAAAATCGAAGCTACAGAATACCGCCAAGTTAATATTGAAGCATTAATAGAATTAGCAGCGATCGCTGCCAATAATCCCAAGTTGCAAATTGAAGAATATATCGTGTTGGATGTGTTAATCGGCCATGCGGTGCGATTGGCATGGTTAGAGAATCATAATCATCGCAGCGATCGCTATGACGAGGATAAAGCGAGTGCGTGGCGATCGTTTTACAATACTTCTCCTAGAGATTGCGCTAGTTATATTTTGAAGGCGTTTAGATTCTTGACGGAATTTGTGAAGGATTTTTAAACGCAAAGGATCGCAAAGGGAAGCGCAGAGGAACGCAGAGGATGAGAGAGAATGAGTTGAGTGGGGTGATTATTGGTTGTGCGATGAGGGTGCATACTGCTTTGGGGCCTGGTTTATTGGAGTCGGCTTATGAGGAGTGCTTGGATTATGAGTTGAAGAAAGCCGGATTGAATGTTGGTAAGCAAATTCCATTGCCCTTAGTTTATCAAGATGTGCAATTGGAATGTGTTTATCGATTAGATTTGATTGTCGAAAACCAAGTAATTGTAGAGATTAAATCTGTAGAGTCCTTCCACCCAATTCACTCCGTTCAACTCCTAACCTATCTCAAACTCGCAAACTGCAAACTAGGTCTTCTCCTCAACTTTAACGTCCTCCACCTCAAAGAAGGTATCAAACGCGTAGCCAACAACCTCTAACTCCCTCTCATCCTCCGCGAACCTCCGCGCTTCCCTCCGCGCCCCTTTGCGTTGAAAAAAAATATCCCCCACCTCCGATTCCAAAAGCAGGGGTTTTATTAAAACTACTTAACAGAAACAGCATCAACATCAATAGTGCTTCGACTAGAGGTAGAACCCTCAGTAGTATTAGGTACTTCAGTACCCACATCACCCTTACGAGCTTTCCAACCCTCAATAACTAGCCCAGACACTTCACTAACTAACAGAGTCAAAAGGAAAACATCATCAATCTGTCCCACAACGGGTATAAAATCTGGAAGAACATCAAATGGGCTGACCAAATAGACCAACGTTCCTAAAATTACCCACCAACGGTACTTGGGGTTACGAAGCACACTGCGATACCAGGTGTAAAGTGATTGGATTGAAAATTTCATATTTTGAACCTCCGGTTATCTTTTATTTTGGCAAATTATGCTAAAAACTCACGGTGCGAATAACCGTCCTAGTTAGTCTGGAAGACGCTACTAGTAATCTGTCAACAAAGACAAATAAGTAGGTAGCGGGTTCATCCCAAACAGGCGAAAGTTGTTTGTTTATAGGGCTGATTAATCGATGAGTGCTGATATCTGCTGCTCTAGCCATAAGAGATATGCCTATAGACTGATTTTTTTACTTTGCTAGAGATTTTATAAATTGCCCGGTATAGTCTTAAACTTCTGTGCAGATCCCAAAGAATAATCTTCTAATTTAAAATCAGCAAAAGGCTTCTTTTCTAACCTATTCCGTAGCGCCTCGTCAATAATGACACCTGATGATTCTCTTTTAACACCAATAATTATCACACTTGTCTGATATGTCGTTAAATCCTGATTTGCCTGACAATCACTCCGTTGAAATTGACCCAAATTCAATAAGCGATAACTTTTGACACTTGGTGTATTAATAAATAATTTTTTAGCCAAAAGTTGTATTTGTTTTGAACGTTCTAAAGCCACACGTTCTTGAATTAATCTATCACCTTTGCAAGAAGCTGTACCAACAGAGATAATCTCATTGGGAGCTTCCATTATATTCTCTATACCTTCTTGTTCTAAATTTAACTTTAAAAGGTCAATACTAATAATTTCATTATTGGATTTAATTTGAAAGTTGCTACCTAAAAGCCATTTATATTTTAGTGATAAAACCGCTATATTGAATTCAGCTATCCTTCCCTGACTATCCCTACCTTCTTGATAAGCAAAGTAATCAATATTACCTTTTTTTTCTGGATATTGTCTGTAAGAAGATGTTTTAGAAAAATCTGATTTTTGCGTGGCTAAAGCCATTATACTAAGTAATCCTAATATTACTAATAGAACTGCAAAAAATGCTAATATCGGCACTTTTTCTGGTTGCTTATTTGGAGGTAATGAGTTGTTATTAATATCTACAGTTAAATGTTCAAGGTTAGCAGATTCTAAGATATTACTATTTGTTGGAGTCGTATCTGTTAATTGATTTTCTATTTCTTCTAGGGAATGCAAAATTTCTTGAGTACTGGCAGGACGTTGTTCTATATCTGATGCTGTTAGCCAATCAATTAAATTCAATAGTAAGGGTGAAATATGGGTAGCATGATTTTGCCAGTGCAACAAATTTTGCTGGACATCATACATCTCCAAAGGATGGTGTCCTGTCAGCAAAAATACAAAAGTGCGTCCCAAAGCAAAGAAATCTGACTGCGGTACTGCTTGACCATTCATTTGTTCTGGGGCGCTGTAGCCAGATGACATAAGTGCTGTCATCTTGTCGCCATTGCTTAGTTGGTCTTGGTAGGTTTTATTAATTTCACTGGCGGTGCCAAAATCAATCAGTACTAGATTCCCCCAATCCTGCTCAAGGGGGGATCTAATCATGATATTAGATGGCTTAATATCTCGATGTAGGTACTGTTTGCTATGTACTACATCTAAAATTTTTATCAACTGTCTTAACCAGTCTATGGCTTGTTCTTGGGATATGGGGCTATCTTGCTGCTGTAGCCACTGTTCTAAGTTGTAGCCATCGATTTTTTCCATTGCAATGCAATGCAACACTAAACCATTTCGAGTTTGATACTGGAAGTAACTATCTTCTTTGGGAATTCCGGGATGCTTGAATTGTCCCAACACGGTTACTTCTTGTTGAAATAGTTCTACTGCTTTGGCGTCGCCTGATAAATCTTCTTTGAGTATCTTGAGAATTTTGGGGGTATCTTGCTCGTATGCCTCATAAACTTTACTAAAACCTGTTTTGTCACTCAACAGGCATGTCACCCGATAACGCCCTAGCAATTCTAGATGGGAACCACAACTTTGACAAAAGCGGTTTTGATGATTATTCGGGTGATTTGGTTTAGGGCAAATAGGGTTGATACAAAGGCTCATAACAGGGGAGTGGGGAGTGGGGAAGCAGGGAGCAGGGGAGCAGGGAAGCAGGGGAGCAGGGGAGCAGGGGAGAAATTGCAGTAAGTTTTCCCCTGTGCCTCTTATGCCCACTTGCCCTGAACGTAGCCGAAGGGATGCCCAATCCCCCTAGACATCGCTCCTATTAATTCTTCTGTTGCTGTATGACTAATCCCGTCTAATAATCATGAGATTTTTGATCTGTGTTCTGCCAAGAAAGCTGCCACAGTTTGGTTAAATGCCTCTGGTTGTGTCAAAAATGGCCAATGATTGCCGGGAACTTGGCAGATACGTAAGTTTTGAAGATAGGTTTTGTAGGGTTGAATTTGCCAATTTTGGCGGTTCAGCCCTTGTTTTGGCTGGACGAATAGGGCAGGGGTGTCAAGGGGAATTGTAAAACCGGGCACTTGCATCACTGCCTCAAAAATGCCGTCGCGGGCGGCTATGGTAAATTTGCTGCCCCAAGTCCCATCGGGTTTTTGTTCTATTCCTGCTTGGAAGACTTGCTGCTGTAAGGAACTCCATCCTTGATATTGCTTTAATTGCCGTGCTTGCTGTTCGGCTTCTTCCTGATTGGCAAAGGGCCCCATGCTTTTAAGAAAAGGCAAGAAGCGATATAACATTGGGAAAGTTACCCTGAGAAGGCTGGGCATTTTCCAGATAAAAATCGGATCGACGAGAATTATACTCCGTAAACGCTTTGGATTTTGCCTTGCCCAGATAGCAGCTAATTTGCCTGTCCAGGAGTGACTTACAATATGGGCAAAAGTCCATCCAAGACTATCCATGAGTGCTTCAAGGTCTGCGATCGCACTCTCAAAGCTATAATCTATCTTTGGTTTACTACTTTGGCCATGTCCGCGCATATCTGGCGCAACTATGTGGTAGTCTCCCGCCAAGTAATCTCCTAAACTAGACCACACCAGAGCATGATCGCCTAAGCCATGTAACAGCAGTAAAGGTTCTTGACCTTGATTCCATTCTAAATAAGAAAGTTGGATCTCAGGCTTTGATAAAGTTTGACGTACAGGCATCATTGCACATCCAGGCTTAGATAGTTTTGCGTTTATATAGTACTGCGGAAGAAGATGGGGAGCAGCACTTCGGCTACGCTCTGTTACCGAGGAGCAGGGGAGCAGAGGAGCAGGGGGGCAGGGGAGGATAATTAATGACCAATGACAAATGACAAATGACCAATGACTAATGACTAATGACTAATGACAAATCCAATTGTTACCATTTACCACTTTATGACTCTGAGGATTGTACCAATTGACACGAAATAATGAGGCTAATGAATGCCAAGATCAAGAAAAGGATGCCCCAAGGATATTAAAAGTACTATGCCAGAATTACACCAATCGATTGCCCAGCATTATCACGAACGGACTAAATACAACCCTGAGACTCTTGCTTCCAAAAGTCAGCGGTTAGACTGGACTAAACAGCCAGTGCCCTTCAAAGAGTACAAAATTGGCTCTACTTTTGATCTCAAACCCTATATCCAAGAAAGAGCAGAGGCTTATGCTAATAATCCAGATGCTCAATGGTGGCAAAGACTTTCACGGCTATTGTTTCGCAGTTATGGATTGACGGCGAAAATGCCTTCTATGGGTAGTGCAGTGTATTTACGCGCTGCTCCCAGTGCAGGCGGACTATACCCTGCTGAAGTGTATGTGGTTTCCCGTGGTACGTCGTTATTGCCGCCTGGTCTATATAACTACCAGTGTCGAACTCATTCTCTCATGCATTATTGGGAAAGTGATGTTTGGCAAACTCTCCAAGCAGCTTGTTTCTGGCATCCTTCTTTAGAAAATACCCAATTAGCAATTATTGTGACTGCGGTTTTCTACCGTTCTGCTTGGCGCTATGAAGATCGGGCTTATCGGCGGATTTTTCTGGATACGGGACATCTGTTGGGCAATATCGAGTTAGCTGGTGCGGTTACTGATTATCGCCCCCATTTAATCGGCGGCTTTGTGGATGAATCAGTCAACGATCTGCTTTATGTCGATCCGCAACAAGAAGGTGCGATCGCTGTCTTACCTCTGGCAGACTTGTTAGATGTGAATCAAAATTTGCCATTGGGATGTACTGCTTTACCTTCCGCCACCGAAACCAGTTATCCTCAAATCCCTGATGGCGAACTACTAACATATTTCCATCGACACACCCAGATCCAATCAGGTGTAACTGGTAATCTTAATCTACCAACTATTAAACAAGAAAAATCTTTAGAGGATAAATACAATTTTCCTTTCTGTTTAAAAATTCCCACCAACACCGCACCTATAAACTGGGGACAAAAACTATCAGAACTGGAAACCACTATGTATAAGCGACGCTCTACCCGCGCTTACAATGGTGATGATTTAAGCTTCGATGAATTGAAAAGTTTACTCGATTTCACTTACCAACCGCAAAATTACATCGACCAAAGCTTAGATATTTCTCCAGACTACTTCGATCTAAATTTAATCGAAACATTTATTGCTGTTTGCGGAGTCAAAGGACTGGAGGCGGGTTGTTACTATTACGCGCCTAAAGCCCAAGAATTACGCCAAATCCGGTTTAAAAACTTTCGGCGAGAGTTACATTTTCTCTGTTTGGGACAAGAATTGGGACGGGATGCAGCAGCGGTGTTATTTCATACAGCCGACTTGAAAGCTGCGATCGCACAATATGGCGATCGCGTTTACCGTTACTTGCACATGGATGCCGGTCATTTGGGACAACGCCTGAATTTAGCAGCAATGCACCTAAATGTAGGCGTCAGTGGTATCGGTGGATTCTTTGACGACCAAGTAAATGAAGTTTTGAGTATTCCTGCTGATGAAGCTGTTTTATATATCACTACATTGGGACGCCCAAGATAAAAATAATCCCAGAGACGCCGAGAGTCTAGAGAGTTTCTTTCTCTGTCCTTTACGTCTCTGTGCAAGCTTACGGGGCTACAAATGCGAATGGAATTTTGGTAAATCCGGGTAATTTACGTTTTACTCAGTTTTTCCTGAATGAATGTCCTGTTTTGCCTCTCGACTAGCTGTAGATGTGATTAGAAACGGATTATTAGGGAGAATTCTTTGAGCATCGAAAACGACGGTCGCGGTAGTGGCAGGTAGTGTTATGGCTTTTGTATTAGTTATAGATAGCGTCGGCGCAGCCCAACCTAGTCATCGCTATAGACTGGTGAAGCTCCGATATTAAGCTGGTGTTATGTTGAATGGGGCAAGAGTGATTCAAAAGGGTTAATGTCTCTTACCTGCTCCCAGATATAGCTCACCCACTTTCGGGTCATTCAACAATTCTTCACCAGGGCCGGAGATCGCATCACGTCCCGATTCTAATACATATCCACGATTAGCCATCTCTAAAGCTTTACGGGCATTTTGTTCTACTAATACGATCGCAGTACCTGCCTGATTAATTTGTTTAATCTGCTCGAACACTTGTGTCACCAAAATCGGCGACAAAGCAGCAGATGGCTCATCTAAAATCAGCAAACCAGGTTCCAACATCAAAGCTTTGCCCATCGCTAGCATCTGGCGTTCTCCTCCAGAGAGAGTACCAGCACGTTGACGACGGCGATCGCTTAGTCTAGGAAACATAGTAAATATTCTATCTTTAATTGGTTTTAGGGGAACGTTAAGCACAAAAGCACCCATCTCCAAGTTCTCTTCAACACTCAGAGAAGGGAAAACATTGGCGATTTGCGGTACGTAGCACATTCCTCGTTGGACAATTTGATTGGACTTTAACCCCACGATATTTTCACCTTTGAAGGTAATTGTGCCTGTGTGGGGGATCAAAAGCCCAAAAATTGCTTTTGCCAAAGTAGATTTACCTGCACCGTTGGGGCCAATCACTGTCACCAATTCCCCTGGTGCAACCTGAAAATTCACACCTTGCAGGATATCTACATCTTTGATGTATCCAGCGTGAACATTTTGAACTTCTAATAAATAGTCATTAGTCATTGGTCATTTGTCATTTGTCATTGGTCAACAGTCAAGTCAAACATAACTATTGACTATTGACTGTTGACTATGGACTATTACGGAGTTTTTTGCAACTCTGGTCGTTCTTCTGGAAGAATTGCCCCTTCTACAGGGCAAACTTGGAGACAGATACCACAGTCGATGCAAGTGGCAAAGTCAATCCAGTACCAATCAGTTCCCTTGGTATTTTTGCCTGGGCCATCATGAATACAAGCTACTGGACAAGCATCTACGCAGTCAGCAACGCCTTCACAGACTTCTGTAACAATTGTATGCGGCATGTTCTCGATTCCCTCTTTTCTGTATCGGCTATTTCTAGACTAGCAGGGGAGGGGAGAGCAGGGGGGCAGGGGAGCAGGGGAGCAGGGGGGCAGGGGGGCAGGGGAGAAGTTGCAGTAAGTCTTTCCCCTCTGCCCCTCTGCCTCACTCCCTATACCCACTAACGCAATGGTTCAATTTTTGGTGAACCATCAGCTTTGATCCAGGCAATTTGGGCAATGCCGCGATCGCTTGCATATTGGCGAATCGCCTCTGCATCTCTTCCCCCTAAGTCAATTTCTACTCGCACTAAATCAGTAGAATCTCTGAGTTTTTGCGCGTATACAAAGGCGGCGGCGTTAGCACTAGCTGTCTCTGGTGCTACCAACCAGTCAGTCGCTGGAGTTTCCTGTGGTAATTGCTGGGTAGACAACAGAACTTGGTATAAATCTTCGATACTTAGTCCAAAACCAATTCCGGGAATGTTTTCTCCTTGAGGATGATATAGCCCCAAAAGCTGGTCATAGCGACCACCACGCCCTAAAACTCTGGCTTGGGATTCGGTATCGTTGACAACTTCAAAGACGATACCAGTGTAGTAATCTATGGTTTGGATCAGGCTGAGGTCGAGGATTAACGGAAATTTTTTCTCTGATTCTAGTAATTCTACTAGGGATTTGAGGTTATTTACTGCCTCTCGCTGTTCTTCATCTAAATCTAGACTACTAACTTTTTGCAACACGTCTGCACTTGGACCACGCAAATCCATGATGATTTGGGCGCGATCGCGCAGTTTGTCACTTAGGGGTAAATTATCTATGGTGATGCGGTCAAGATGAGCGATCGCACTGCGAACTCGATCTTGTAAATTAGCAGGAAAGGCACTCAGGAGCGATCGGGTAATTCCCGCCTCACCTAAAATTAAATGCCATCCCTGCAAACCCAATGCTGCTAAACAATCTGCTACTAACAGCAGGACTTCGGCATTAGCCAGCAATCCACCAGTACCTAACAATTCCACCCCAGCTTGATAAAACTCTTGCTGGCGATTATGCCTACTTTCCCAAGTGCGGCGAAACACATTGGCGTTGTAATACAACCGTTGTGGATAAGTGACACCAGCCATCCGAGTCACGACAGTACGAGCAATAGATGCTGTTAATTCTGGACGTAGCCCTAATTCATCATCTTCGCCATTTTGTTGTAGTTGAATCACCATCTGGCGCTGGATTGCTTCCCCCGCCATCAAGGTATCCATCCGTTCTAAAGTCGAGGTGATAATCCTGTGATATCCCCAGCGATGAAACACCTGCTGTAACCGATCTTCAATCCAGCGTTTTTTCTCCACATCCAAGGGCAATAAATCCCTGGCTCCCGCTGCTGGTTGATACACCATTATTTTTTCTTCCCACCAAACAAACCACCGAACAAACCACTACCAGATTTCTCTGGTTGCTTATCTCCATTATTGGGGGATGAAGTCACCTTCTGATCGTTGGGTTGTTGTCCTAAAGCCTTATCTATTTTAGGTTTCCATTGTAGAGCCGTTTCGTCACTGGGATCTAATTTTAGAGCGTTGTCAAAGTGGATTTTGGCCATTTTTAGCTGATTTTGCTTCAAATACACCATTGCAATTAAGCTATGACAGCGACTATTTTTTGGTTCTAGCTTCAGCGCCTCTTGCAACTCTACTTTGGCTGGGGCAAATTGGTTTTTGTCAATCAAAGATTGAGCGCGACGAATATACTGTTCTACAATTAAGTCTTCTTTTGGTGGGGCTGGTGTTGGTGCTGGTGGTGTATTTTTTGATGTATTTGGCTGAGGCGTGCCTGATTGGACTTTGGGTTGAGCAAGTGGCGGCGCTGCGGATGATTTACCCGCACTCCGCATTAAATACACTAGATTCAACTCACTAGCTTGGGCAATGACTTGCTGCGCTTGTTCTAAAGAATCATATTGAGTTTGGGCTAGTTTCGCGATCGCAGTTTTATAAAAATGATCGATATTACCTGCCTCAACTAACTGTTTAGCCAAGTCGGTGTTTAGAGTTACCGAAGTCGATTCCTGTACCAGACGCTTGCCAATTTGCGACAAAATTAGAATATATTCAGTGCGAGTGCGATCGCCAGCAAGTTTTTCGTAAGCTGGGTTAACTAGCTTTGATAACAATTCGTTACCGAGATGTTTTTGAGCAGCAGTTTCAGTAAGACTACTGTCTGGGTGCAAACGACGGGCGACTTGGAGATAGCGTTTGCGAATCTCTTTGACATCCGCATCAACTGGAACGCACAGGACTGCGTGATGATCTATGAAATCATATTTAAATAGTCCACGATCTATTTTGAAAGACATATAGAGTTTTTGCACCAAAGGAGCAGTTAGATTGCTTTTAGTGTACCCAAAGTAGTAGAGAAAGCCCCCATCTGCTACACCCAAGCTGACAGTGGTGGAACCCGTAAAAGTTCGTTACTGAGGGAGTCGTGAATATAACTATTTGTGGCAAGAATTCTACCTGACTCAATTTTGACAGCAGTGCCATCATAGGCGGTGATTTTGCCCCCAGTTTCTTGTACTAAAATTATCCCAGCGGCAATATCCCAAGGAGAAAGTCCCCGTTCCCAGTAACCATCGACACGTCCACAGGCAACATAAGCCAAATCTAGCGATGCCGAACCGCTACGTCTAACTCCTTGGGTAAGATGGGTGAGGTGACAAAATTCGGCGTAGTTGTTATCAGAGGTTTCGCGGCGATCGTAGGCAAATCCTGTTACTAGTAAGCTTTTACTCAGTTCAGATGTTACTGAAACCTTGATGGGCTGACGGTTACGCGTTGCCCCTAAGCCAGCAGCAGCACGGAATAGCTCATTGTGAAATGGGTCATAAATTACACCGACTTGGGGAACGCCATTAATTAATAGCCCGATGGAAACGGCGAAAAATGGGTATTGATGAGCGTAGTTGGTTGTGCCATCTAAAGGATCTATTGCCCAGAGGTACTCATTCTGTTGATTACCTAATTTCCCTGATTCTTCAGCGAGGATCGAGTGCTGGGGAAAGTGGCAACGCAAAATTTCTAAAATCAACTCTTCTGAAGCTTTATCAGCAGCCGTGACTAAATCACCAGGGCGTCCTTTTTCAATAATTGCGTCTTCTAACTTACCCAAGTAACCTTGCAAAATAGCACCAGCAGCTAAGGCTGCTTCTGTAGCAATATCTAGAAAAATTTGTAAATTTGTAAATTTGTCATTTGTCATTTGTCATTTGTCATTTGTCATTGGTTATTAATTCTTCTACTTCACTTCATCACTCCCCCACTCTCCCCCTCAGCACTCAGCACTAATTAAAGATTTTGGCGGCGAAACTCGGCGGGAGTAAGGTGCATGGGTTTTTCTGGATTCCAGATTCCTTGCCCCATGAGTCTAGCCCATTGTTGGGCACGTTCTAAACGCTGGTCATACTTATGGTTAGGCGATCGCCCCACAAACATCGCATTTCCTTGTTTGACTAATTCTTCATTCAACAACACCTTATTTTTCCACACATAAGCTAGAGTTCGCCCGATTTTGTCTTTTGCTTCTAAATCAAACTCCAGCGTTACCGATTGTTCTACACCACCAATTAGATTCTCTAACTGTTCTTTTGCTGCTTCCCCCCAAGGGCGTTGTCGCAAATCTGGTGCATCAACACCCACTAACCGCACTTGGGAAATCAAATTTGGTTGTTCAGCCATGCCTAACACTTCCAAACTTTGCCCACTAACTACCCGCGCTACTTTCACCTGGGCTTCATTGTTTGGCAGCTGGTTCTTGCCTTGGCAACTCACCAAGAGCAATAAGCAAGCCAAAATGGCTATTTTTCGTAACCAGTCACCAAAATTTACAGGCATCAGAAATTCGGTGATTTTGAATTGTTTATCGAGACAGAATCCTGAATTCTGACTCCTGAATTCTTCTTCATTCCTCATCTAAGGGTAAACCCGCTTTAACTTTTCCCCTAGCAAAATAGCGTCCAAACTGGAGTTCGTAGACTTCATCTTCATCTTGCGTCTCCACTTCCAAGTCAGAACGGGGGTAACTCACACACAACAAGGCATAACCTTGCCGACGTAAATCTGGCGACAAGCCGATCGCCTCTGGTTGGTAAATTTCTCCTGATAACACTCTCACAGCACAAGCAGTGCAAGCCCCGTTGCGACAGGAAAACGGTAGTTCCACCCCTTGTTTTTCGCCAGTGTGCAGGATGTAGCGGTCTTCTGGCACTTCTAGGGTGTATGTTTTGTCAGTGGCGCGATCGCGAACTTTAATTGTGTATGTACGGGACATCTGGATTTGCGTTTTGGGATTAGGACTATCAGATTCAATCTAGAATATCTTTCTTTATCTTTGCATTTTCTAGGATTTTATAGTATGATCGTAACTTGTGACACCTGGAGAGGTGGCCGAGCGGTTTAAGGCGCAGACCTGGAAAGTCTGTTTAGGGAAACTTAACGGGGGTTCGAATCCCCCCCTCTCCGTTCTCAAAGCTTAGTCTAAATATATAGTTTGAATATAGCCAAATATATTTAAAACTAAAAAAATTAAATATGATTTTCAAGAATCTTTGCAACGCAATGAATCATCTTTAGGGGCATACATCTGTACATTAGTGTCAACTTAAGCTGAAACTCCTTTAAAACCTAGTTTCCAGCCTCTGGTTGGAAATGCACTTCAATTGCGGCTCTGCCGCCAGCAAGGGAGGCGGAGCCTCTCCTCTAGGACGGCATTCCCAGTCTCCGACTGGGAACGAGACGAACGAGACAATATCTAAAAGCTTCTTCTAGGCTGGCTTTCACGTTAAGTTGACACCAATGACAGATGTACGCCCCTAATAGGTATTTCGTGAAATGGTATAACACCAAGAATATTAAATGTTAAGGCACCTCAATGGGAATCAAAGCATTTTCTGGCAAATAGTTGGAAAAACGCCCTTCATCTGCAAGCACCAAAATCAGACGCAAAGGATAATCTGGCGGAACTTGCAAGTCTGCCCACGGTACTGCCAACTCTAAACAACTATTTAAAGCTACTTGAGCGCGACTGAAACGGGGATGCCATTGATGATTGTCTCCCGCTTCCCGAAACTGAATCGATTGCGTCAACAAGTTAACTTCTAAAAGATGGTGGAAAAGGTAATTCAGTGGGGCTGCATCTGGTACATCTGCCAAGGGTACTGGACTATTGACCATTGTTTTTTCTGGATAGAACCACAGCAAATTCAATTCTGTTGGCAAATCCCGTCCTGGTGCAGCGCCACTTTTAAAATCTAGCCGCAAATAGAAATTTAAGTGATCTACCCCGTACCAAAGTCGCTGGATAACACTACTGTTATGCATCGTCCCCCGCGCCCCGCCGATTTCTATACGTCCAGCTTTATCCCAATCTTGCTCATCACCCTTACCATCGATGACGGGATGAATAAATCCTTGTGGGGCGTGGTTTGCCTGTGCTGCATGGATTTCTACTGGTTGCTTGAGATAGGGCGGTACAGGTTCGTTTAATGCCTTGTAAATGCCAAACAGATGTTCTCGAAACAACCGATCAAAAATGGCATCCTGATTTGAGGAGTGTCCTGCACCAAACCACCAGAACCAGTCGGAACCCTCTGCGGCATACAATGCTTCCCACGCTTCGGGATTGTTTTCTTCCGTCGCTTCGGGATGACTTGCGAGCATTTTTCTTGCTTCTGTCAAATAATCCCATGCACGATTTTTGGCGGGATCGCCGATCCAAGTGGTGAAACTGCCATCTACCCAAGAACCGCTATGTAGTTGCCCTCCGGGGATGGTGACTGTGGCTGGAAATTCTTCCAAAAATTCGGAGACAGTGACGAGTTTGAGGCGGGGTTCATCGCTTAAGCTTTGATATAAAGCTTCTAGGAAGGGTTTGCCATCTTCGGGATAAAATTCCCAGCAATTCTCCCCATCCAAAGCGATTGTAACTAGCCAAGGTTGTTCGCTTTGACTATCTCTTTGCATTTTAGCGATCGCTTGCAAATGTCCCACTAAATCTGCTGCTGCCTTTTTTGCAGGCATAGCACTATAAGTAAAGCCAATCAAGTCTGATAATCTGTGATCGCGAAACACAATTGACAAGTCACCTTCGGCGGTTTGCAGGCGATAGGGACGATACAACAATTCTGGTTGCTCCACATTCCCCGCCCCATCTCGATGAAAAAAGTGTTTCAGCGTCCATCCTAAGACGGCTTCATCTGAGCATATCCACTTAAAACCTTGGTTAATAATATCTGGAAGTATTGCCGGACTTACTGATTGTTCCGAAGGCCACAAACCACGAGGTATCTGTCCAAAGCGGTCTTTATAAAAGTCCCAAGCTTTCCGTAAGTGGCGGGGAATATCTTCTGCCCACTCAAAGCGTTGCTTTGGTAGTGTCATATTGGGCACAGCTACCCGACCAGAATTAGTATCAGCTAGCAAGGGTAAAATTGGATGAGTGTAAGGCGTGGTGGTAACTTCTAGCTGCCCCGCCTCCTGCATTTTCCGATGTTGAGGGATAATCCGACTGAGAATTTCTCGCTGTTTAGAATAAATGCGCTGGCGATCGCTTAAAGTAAAATTCCGTCCTTTTTTTAACCAAGCAGCAATTTCCGGGTCATCCCAAAACAGCGGATCGATCCATGCCAAATTGTGCCAAGCTAGCAAATCGCCATAGTCTGGCAATTCCCAATTTGCTAAACACCAAGCTTGCCCCTTATCCTGCCTTTGCTGGTACAACTCGGCATAGCGGGGATGCGGATCGATCAGGGTATGGTGATTGGCATCGAAAAAGTGTTGGATAATAAATTCACGCTGTTGCTGGGTGAGTTGCTCATCCGGTGTCAAGCTGGCTGTGAGGTAAGGGTCAAAAGCAGTGCCAGCAATATAATCTTCGAGTTGCAATATCAACGATGGAACTAAATTTACCGTTTGGTGTAACTTAGGATATCGCTCTAAAAGCAATACCAAATCCAAATAATCTTTAGTTCCATGCAAACGTACCCAGGGAAGACGGTACTGCTGACTCTGAGATAGCGAAACGCCGCTGCCAGGGGACTTGTACAGCGGCTGATGTTGATGCCAGATAAAAGCAATGTAGAGAGGATGGGACATAGAAATAGTTAGGAGTTAAGAATGAGGAGTTAGGAGTTAATTGAAAACTCATAACTCCTAACTTCTAACTCCTAACTTTTACACCACTTGCTCAATTTCTGCAATTTCGGGAATCATTTCCTTAAGGCGGCGCTCAATACCCATTCTCAGGGTCATTGCAGAACTGGGACAAGAACCACAAGCACCTTGCAGGCGCAGTTTTACAACGGGGCCATCGAGTTCTACGAGTTCCACGTTGCCGCCATCAGACATGAGATAAGGGCGCATTTCATCTAAGACTGTTTCAACGTTGTCAATTGTGAGTTCCATAGTTTAGACCTGCTAAGTTAGGGATGGGCATGGGGAATGGGGCATGGGGCATTGAATAATAACGATCCCTGTAACCAATGCACCCTTACTCATTAACCATTATCCAAAGTTTTATTTTCCAGCTTTGTTAAATCGATCCTAAATCTAATTGCCACTAGATTGTCAGGCGTCAGTTTTTTATGACTTTTGACTAAAGCACTGCTGGTTTTAGCAACTTGATATTAGATTAGCTGAACAATTTCTCGTGCAAGCCCTCCTACTCTACTTTAGCCTTTAAAGTACTGAAGAGAACACAAGCAGGTGAGGACAAGGTAGGTTTTTTCCTAATGCCCCTCAAGAGTGCTGAGTAATGAGTGCTGAGTAATAAGTAATGAGTAAGATTACTTACTCAGAACTCGGAACTGTTTTGCCCTATACCCAATATGGTAATTAAATAATAATTACTAAAAAACTTTAAAGTTGAAAACTCAAAACCCAGTATTACCACGTATCCAAACTCAGCACTCAGCACTCATTACTCAACATTCAGCACTACTTGTTGAGTCGCTATCATTAGACGAAACCATAACTGGTTGTTGATATAGTGGCACAGTGAATGTGACTGTTGAGCCAAGTCCTTCGCCCAAACTATAAAAATGTACCTCGCCGCCCATTGCCTCCACCAGCTTTTGGGATATTGCCAGTCCCAAACCTGTGCCGCCGTACTGGCGAGTGCGGGAGCCATCCACTTGAGAGAATAATTGAAACAGTTTATCTTGTTTATCTAAGGAAACACCAATACCAGTGTCTGCCACACGTACTCTCACCATGCCAGGAAATTGCTGATCTTGAAAGTTAGCCTTTTTGAGTACTAAATCGGCGCTGACGGTAACGCCACCCTCATGGGTAAATTTGATCGCATTACCTACTAAATTGATCATTACTTGTAGCAACCGCTGGTAGTTGCTTTGGACAATGATTTCATCTGAGGTAGCAGGCATTTGCATCCGAAAGCTGAGGTTTCTCATTTCTGCTTGGGGACGCATAAAACCTTCTACATGACTGAATAGCTCATCTAGCTTGACTGGAGCGTAAGCTAGCTCCATTTTACCGGCTTCGATTTTGGCAATGTCCAAAATATCGTTGATGATATTCAGCAGATGTATCGATAACTGATGAGCTTCCGTCAAAAACTGATTTTGTTCTTCTGGGTCATCTGCCATCCCTTCTAAAATCAGCTTCAAAAAGCCAATCATACCGTTGAGGGGGGTACGAATTTCATGGGATACATTAGCCAGAAACTCGCTCTTGAGACGGGAAGCTTCTTCGGCTTTTTGACGCGCTATTTCTAATTCTTCATATAAAGTTGCATGAGCGATCGCAGTTCCCAATTGATCTGCTGCTTCTTTTGCCAGTTCTAATTCCGATTCTGTTAATGTATAGCATTCATCTTGCCAATTCAAGGCAACCAATCCATTAGCTTGGTCTTGATAGCAAGTCGCAACTACTAAAGTTTTCTGCCGCCCAGACTCTTTGTATCCAGGCACTTCCATCGTAACTGGTTCTAGGGTTGCCAAGGCTTGAGCAAAGGCAGGCTCAGAAGCTATATCTATATCTAAGCCAAGCATTGATTTGAGTTCTGGCTGGCGATACTCAGCTTTCACCTGCACTTTTGAGCTTGAGGGCTGATAAGGACAAATAATGCAGCGTTCTAGCCGCAGTGCTTTCCCCAGACTGTCAACTGTTTGCTGCCAAATAATATCTAAATCTAATGTCCGGCGAATATTTCTGGTAATGCGATTTACCAATTTTTGGTGTTGCTGCGATCGCAAAGCCAACTCTATTTGTGTGGGCGTTTTTGATGCCACGCGCGCTTGTTTTTTGTTGAGTGTCGCTTGTACTAAGCGTCCCATCACTAAAACGGTAGTGGCAGTGGTTCCCAAACTCGGCATAATCGGACTAATCGTTAAGTCCAACTCAAATAATTCTTTCTGATAGCTAAACCAACATTGAAACCTTTCTGGCACCAAATTTGTCAAAATTCGGTGCAATCGTTCCAAATAACTAACCTTATCGACTGGGACAAAGGTTTGAGTCTGGTTCAGCTCGTCAACTATTTTTTCAGTATTTAACCCCAAGAGTTCGCTGTACTGCCAACAAAAGGTCAGATAGCGCCCTGCCCCATCTTGCGTATAAACTAACTCGGCTCCTAGAGTTGCTAATGAGCCATCAGTCTTACTGGTAATAGATTCCAGATTTTGGGAAAATACATTTGACAATTGGGAATTGGCAGTAATAGTCATTAATTGAGTTGGATAGACAAAGGGTATCCGACCGTAATTTTACTAAAGCCGCTGAAATTTATACATAAATTTTTACAGCTTTTTTGTGTTTTATGGGGTATTTTTTGGTGTTTTGAAAACCAGATTGGCAAACTTTACTTTTTTTAACTTGCATTGACAGTTAAATAATGGCAATGGCGTTAATCGTTCCATTCACCGCGAGGAGGAACAGGGGTACGCACAGGTGTACGCGTTAGTTCGTCATCTCTAAGGAGTTCACCCCGTAACCACTGGCGAATCGCTACTTCAATTACTTTACTTGGGTCATTGGTGAGATGCTGAATTTGCTTTAGTAACTCGGAGTCTAAGCGGACAGCAATTTCTACCTTATCGGCTGGTGTATTTTCCGCTTCGGTAGTTTTCTCTCTCATATTCATAGGTTTATATACTCTGAATTCTTTGAATTGGTTTTGTCTAAAGCTTTGTAAAGTAGTTATATTCATTATTTGGGCTAATTCGCTGAAAAATTTTCAAGGGCACAGTTAAATACTTCCCTGAAATAGCACCAAAGTAACAGCTTTAAGTTTTAAATCGCATTTTTCATATAACTGACTAGACAATGGCTCTAGAAATTTTGCTGATAGATCGGCGATTATGGGCAATTAGCAGTCGCAATTGCCCGCGATCCCTACACGATCCCTAGATGTACTTATTTACATTTATTGTACGCTCCTAGCTGTTGAATACTAGCAGCGACAAATAGACTTTCATAATATTCTTAAATGTCCACCTATTTAGATCGAAAGTTAAAGATGGGGTGAAGGGAGTGCTGAGTGCTAAGTTAAGAGTTAGGAGTTAACAGTTAGGAGTTAAGAGTTATTCTCCCCTCTGCCCCACTCAGCACTCAGAACTCGGAACTCAGCACTAAAAGCAGAGCGTCTTGGCTAAGAAAGCATTAAAATACATTAAGTAAATTGCCCTTTTAACTTTGGTTGCTGCTAAGGCAAAGATAGTATATGACTGACGTTCCCGCAGTTCGCATTCGCAATTTTTGTATTATTGCTCACATCGACCACGGGAAATCAACCCTCGCCGATCGCTTGCTACAAGCTACTGGCACTGTTGAAGACCGACAGATGAAGGAACAGTTTCTCGACAATATGGATTTGGAACGGGAGCGCGGCATTACGATTAAGCTGCAAGCTGCCCGGATGAACTACACAGCTAAAGATGGTCAGCAGTATGTGCTGAACTTGATTGATACTCCGGGGCATGTGGATTTCTCTTATGAAGTCTCCCGCTCTCTTGTTGCTTGCGAAGGAGCGCTATTGGTAGTAGATGCGTCCCAAGGTGTGGAGGCGCAAACTTTGGCGAATGTATATTTAGCGTTAGAGAGTAACCTGGAAATTATTCCAGTTTTGAATAAAATTGATTTGCCGGGGGCTGAACCAGAACGGGTAATTGGCGAAATTGAAGAAATTATCGGTCTAGATTGCAGTGGGGCGATTCTGGCTTCTGCTAAAGAAGGAATTGGGATTAATGAGATTTTAGAAGCAGTTGTCGAGCGGATACCGCCACCGCCAAATACGATAAATGAACGCTTACGGGCGTTAATATTTGATAGCTATTATGACAGTTACCGGGGAGTAATTGTCTATTTCCGGGTGATGGATGGCACTGTGAAAAAAGGCGATCGCATCCATTTAATGGCGTCTGGTAAAGAATTTGAAATTGATGAGTTAGGTGTTCTTTCTCCGACTCAAAAGCAAGTTGATGAACTGCACGCTGGGGAAGTAGGCTATTTGGGAGCGGCAATTAAAGCTGTAGCTGATGCACGGGTAGGAGACACAATTACCCTTAGTAAGGCGAAAGCGGAGTCACCCTTACCAGGTTACGCAGAAGCGAACCCAATGGTTTTTTGCGGGATGTTCCCCATTGATGCCGATCAATTTGAAGATTTGCGGGAAGCCTTGGAAAAGCTGGAACTCAACGACGCAGCGCTGCATTACGAACCCGAAACTTCGAGCGCGATGGGGTTTGGTTTCCGTTGCGGGTTCTTAGGTTTGCTACACATGGAAATTGTTCAAGAACGTCTAGAGCGCGAGTATAACCTAGATTTAATCATTACAGCGCCCTCGGTGGTTTATAAGGTGATTACCTTAAAAGGTGAGGAACTGTACATCGATAATCCTAGCCGTTTACCTTCTCCCAACGATCGCGAAAGAATTGAAGAACCCTACGTGCAAGTAGAGATGATTACCCCGGAAACTTATGTTGGCAGCTTGATGGAGTTGTCACAAAATCGCCGGGGTATCTTTAAGGATATGAAATATCTCGCCCAAGGACGAACCACGCTTACTTATGAACTACCCTTAGCGGAAGTTGTAACTGACTTTTTTGACCAGATGAAATCGCGATCGCGCGGTTATGCCAGTATGGAATATCACATTATTGGCTACCGTGAAAATCCTCTGGTGAAGCTGGATATCATGATTAACGGCGATCCTGTGGATTCCTTGGCAATGATTGTGCATCGAGATAAAGCTTACAACGTCGGGCGGGCAATGGCAGAAAAACTCAAAGAACTAATTCCCCGCCATCAATTCAAAGTGCCAATTCAGGCATCTATTGGCAGTAAAGTTATTGCCAGCGAACACATCCCCGCTTTGCGCAAAGATGTGTTAGCCAAATGCTACGGTGGTGACATCAGTCGGAAGAAAAAACTTTTGCAGAAGCAAGCAAAAGGTAAAAAGCGGATGAAATCTGTAGGTACTGTAGATGTACCCCAGGAAGCTTTTATGGCAGTACTGCGCTTGGATCAAAACTAATAGAATTCAGGAGTCAGAGTGGCGGATAGCGCAGCGGTAGCAAGTCCGCATCTGAGAAAGAGGCAAGGGAGCAGGGGAGCAAGGGGGCAGGGGAGAAGTTGCAGTAAGTCTTTCTCCTCTGCCCCTCTGCCTTTTAGTCCCCCACTACAGTTTTCTTGTTCTGAATTCTGAATTTTGAATTCTGTATTCTTTTTCAACATCCGTTAATTTTAATTACAAAGGCTGGAAACAGCAGCCTTAAGTGTAGGAGTTTCAGTATGCTGCTGGCAGGTTTAGCTTTCAATAAAGCCACACTGACTCGCTGTTGGCTCAACTATCCTTAAGTGTGTCTCTAATGCGGGATTTCTAACAGAAAAATAATCGTTTATTCTAGAAATTCAAAACATCATGAGTCACAAGCAGGCAGAAGAACAACTTTCTGAGGTAGAGCAAAAGTATCGCACTCTGGTAGAAAAAATTCCGGGCGTTGTTTATGTCTCACCGATTAATAACACTACAAAAGTTGCTTATATTAGTCCACAACTGCAACAATTATTGGGCATTGCTCCCGAAGATTGGAAGTTTGATTTCTTTAATAGTTGGTTAGATTACACTCATCCAAACGATCGCGATCGCCTTTGGCAAGCTATAAACACTACAATCGCTACCGGAGAGCCTTTGAGGATTGAGTATCGGATGATTAGGCGCGATGGCAGAATAATTTGGGTACGAAATCAAGCCAATCTCGTTTTTTGTGCCGATGGACAAACTCAGCTACTTCAGGGTTTAGTATTTGATATTAGCGATGTCTATGACGAGCTTTGTTTACGCAAACAAGCACAAGAGAGCGAAGAACTTTATCGTACCATCCTCGAAGACCAAACAGAATTGATTGCTAGAGGCTTACCAGATGGTACTTTTACCTTTGTTAATGAAGCTTACTGTCGATTTTTTGGACTGGAGCGAGACAAAATTATCGGCCAGCACTACGAACCTGTTGTGTTTGAAGAAGATCGGGAACGTGTGTTTAGTCTGGTAAATTCCATTAGCTTAGAAAATCCCGTTATCACTATTGAAAATCGTGTCGTAGCTTGCGAAGGGGTGCGGTGGACGCAGTGGATTGTTCGAGGAATATTTGATCGACTGGGGATGCTTGTAGAACTTCAATCTGTTGGACGAGATATAACTGACCGCAAACTGGTAGAACAAGCTTTAAGTGAAAATGAGCAAAAATTCCGGGCGATCTTCAATCAAACCATTCAGTTTATCGGATTGCTTCAGCCAAATGGAATTGTATTAGAAGCCAACCAAACAGCACTAGACTTTGCTGGGATTAATCGAGAAGAAGTAGTTGGCAAGCCTTTTTGGGAAGCAAAGTGGTGGACAACCTCTCCAAATACCCAAGAGCAATTAAAAACTGCGATCGCAGCTGCTGCTAATGGTGAATTTATTCGCTATGAAGTTGAGATTTTAGGTCGAGATGGTCAAGCGATCGCGATTGATTTCTCACTGCGTCCTATACTCGATCAAACCGGGCATATTACCCTACTGATCTCAGAGGGACGAGATATTACTGAATATAAAGTCGCGCTTCAGGAACGCCACAAAGCTGAAGAGGCATTGCGCTCCAGTCAAGACTTTCTACAAAAGGTTGCTAATACCGTACCGCATATTTTGTATTTGTTTGACCTCTTACAAGGAACAAGTATTTATCTTAATGAGAAAAGTGTGGCTATTTTAGGCTACTCTCCAGAGGAATTTTGTAACGCAGATCCGCAGTGGTTGATAAATTGCTTTCATCCAGACGACCGACACCTCTGCTATAACATAGCGAATCGCTTCGTCAACCTGAACGACAATGAAGTACTTTCCACTGAATACCGATTCCGACACAAAAATGGAGAATGGCGTTGGCTGCATACACGAGAAGTCGTATTTGCCAGAGATGCTAACAGCACTCCAACGCAGATTCTTGGCTCGGTAGAAGATATTAGCACTCGCAAACAAGCCGAAGTGATGCTGCGACAACAGGCCGAGGGAGAACGGCTAATTACTGAAGTAACTCAACAGATTCGGCAATCACTGAATTTGGAGGAGGTTCTGAATACAACAGTAAATAGTATTCGCCAGTGTTTAGGTTCAGATTCCGTAGCTATCTATCAGTTAGAATCTGACGGAAGTGGGAATTTTGCGGCGGAATCAGTGGGTGATGACTATCCTCAGAGATTAGAACTGACAATGCACCCATTTTCGCTCAAACAAGATTTTAGCAACTATTACCAAGGATTACCTAAAGTCTTCCATAATATTCAGGAATCTGATTTTTCAGCCGATCTTTTTGAGTTATTACAACTCTATCAAGTTAAGGCGGCTATAATAGTGCCGATTTTGAATGAAGAGCATCTGTGGGGTTTACTTATTGCTCACCAGTGTACCGCACCTCGTTATTGGCAAGCATTTGAAGTGAATTTGTTGCAGCAATTGGCTAGTCAAGTAGCGATCGCTATTCATCAATCAGTACTTTACCAGCAAGTGCAAGCTGCCAATGAAGAATTACAAAGATTAGCTACCCTAGATGGTTTGACTCAAATAGCCAATCGCCGCCGATTTGATGAGTATCTTGAAGCTGAATGGCAGCGACTCAAACGCGAGCAACTTTCACTGTCTTTAATTTTGTTCGATGTCGATTTTTTTAAACTTTACAATGATACTTATGGTCATTTAGGAGGGGATGATTGTTTGCGGCAATTAGCAAGTGCCCTCAAAAATATTGTTAAGCGTCCAGCCGATTTAGTCGCTCGTTACGGTGGAGAAGAATTTGCTATCATTCTGCCTAATACAGAGATTCAAGGAGCAATCTATGTAGCTCAAACTATTCGACAAGCAGTGCGGGACTTAGCCATTCCTCATACTCAATCTCACGTGTGCGATCGTGTTACCGTTAGTCTAGGTGTTGTTAGCATTGTGCCAAATTCGGAAATTTCGCCGCCAGACTTGATTAATGCAGCAGACAAAGCACTTTATCTAGCCAAACAGCAAGGACGCGATCGCGTTCATGCCGTTTCCGTCGTTATCCCTTCTTGACACCTGGTTGCGAGAGGCTCAATTGTTCTAATTATGAATTATTACTATACTTTGCTTCCTATCCTTAGCCTAAAGTTGATAACCTTTGATAAATCTAAGAATTTTAGTAAAAGTACTCACTGCATTGGCCAGACTTGTATTTTTAGGTAAATGTAGTTTGTTAGATATTTATAAAGTGTCGGGGAGTCTAGTAGATGAAGATACTGGTACTGAGTTGGGAGTTTCCACCAAGGATTATTGGGGGAATTGCGCGACATGTGGCGGAGTTGTACCCAGAACTGGTAAAGCTAGGACATGAAATCCACCTGATTACAGCTGAGTTTGGTCACGCATCGATGTATGAGGTTGTTGAAGGAGTAAAGATACATCGAGTGCCAGTGGCATATAGTAACGACTTTTTCCACTGGGTAGTGAATCTCAACTTGAGTATGGGAGATCACGGTGGTAAATTGATTTTAGAAGAAGGGCCTTTTGATTTAATTCATGCCCATGATTGGTTAGTTGGAGATGCTGCGATCGCTCTCAAGCATAATTTTAAAATACCACTAATTGCCACAATTCATGCTACTGAATACGGACGCTATAACGGGATTCACACAGATATCCAAGGTTATATAAATGGCAAAGAAACCTTGTTAGCTTACAATGCGTGGCGGATTATTGTTTGTAGCGACTATATGCGCCAAGAAGTAGAACGAGCGCTCTACAGTCCTTGGAACAAAATCGATGTCATTTATAACGGTATCCGAGCCGAAAAGAAACAGCATCACATCGATTTTCATGCTCTGGATTTTCGCCGCCAATTTGCCGCAGACGAAGAGAAAATAGTTTACTACCTCGGTCGGATGACCTACGAAAAAGGTGTACCTATATTACTTAATGCTGCACCCAAAATCCTTTCAGAAATGGGAGGTAACGTTAAATTTGTAATCGTTGGTGGCGGCAATACCGACCATCTCAAGCGCCAAGCCTGGGATTTAGGAATTTGGCATCATTGCTATTTTACCGGTTTTCTCTCCGATGAATACTTAGATAAATTTCAAACTGTCGCCGACTGCGCCGTTTTTCCGAGTCTTTACGAACCCTTTGGGATTGTAGCTTTAGAAAGCTTCGCTTCGCGTGTACCTGTAGTAGTTTCTGATACTGGTGGTTTTCCAGAAGTGGTGCAACATACCAAAACAGGCATTGTCACTTGGGTGAACAATCCCGATTCGTTAGCTTGGGGAATTTTGGAAGTGTTGAAAAATCCAGATTATCGCCAATGGCTGGTGGATAACGCTTATGAGGATTTAGAGCGACGCTTTAGCTGGCCGAAATTAGCCAAGCAAACCGAGCAAGTATATCAGCAAGTCGTACAAGAGCGATCGCAAATACCGTGGTAATATAAATCCCCGATTTCTTCAAGAAGTTGGGGATCTAAAATTTTATTTGAACTTGCATAAATCCTTAATCAACCTTTGATAAGTTTATAGCTGGTACTGCTGCAATTTCTGAAGTAGTGCAAATTTAATCTGGTTTTAGATATTACAGCATATTTCAAGTTGGTAAGGTACACAAGCTAAATCTGTTAGCCAGCTATAAAGCGTGTTTTACTCCTGAATTATGCTGTATTTTTAGAATTCCGAAATCAGCAACACTAGAAAAAGCTAATTCATCAAGGATGACGATATGAAACTGCTTCCTTTGGATAAACTAGGAGCTAGAGAAGCCAACGGTATTGTTGATTTTGGACTATTTCTACCTTGGGTTTCTCAAAAGGATGGAAATCGGCTAATAATTAAAATTATCCACGAAAAAGATCAATTTCTCCAAGATATTCAACCCTTAGAATTTGAACTCAAGCATTCTATCGACTCAGAGTATGGTGATTATTGGTCAACTCAAATAGATATCAAAACTCAATCAAAACCCAGTGCCAAATCTGCATGGGGAGAACCAGGTAGATATGTTTACCGCTATTGCTTACAAAATCCCAATCAAGGAGAAATAGATTGGATTATTGACCCTTTTGCCAGAGAATTTGGTGTGGGTAAATTATCTGCTTTCACACTTGGCTATCAACAATATGAGTGGAGCCAGAAAGAAAAAACCTGGAAAACTCCAAATTTAAAAGATATTGTTCTCTACGAATTGATGATTGATGAATTCGGCGGCAATATTGATGGAACAATTGAAAAACTCGGCTATTTAGCAGATTTGGGAGTTAATTGTCTCGAAATCATGCCACTCTCCAATGTAGCCTTAACAGTAGATTGGGGTTTTTTACCAATTGGCTATTTTGGTGTAGATGAACGATTTGGTAAAAGAAAAGATTTACAAAGTTTAATTGATGCGGCACATCAAAACAACATTGCTGTAATTGTAGATGCCGTTTATGGTCATACTGGTGATAGTTTTCCATACTCTTATGTTTACAGAAAACTAGGGTATCGTGATAATCCTTTTATGGGGACATTTGCTAAAGATTTATTTGGCGAAAGTACAGACTATAATCGCAAGTTTACCCAAGACTTTTTCTATACAGTTAATTATCACTGGTTAGAGGTTTATCATGTCGATGGTTTTCGCTATGACTGCGTACCCAATTACTGGGATGGTTCTACAGGAGTTGGTTACGCTAATTTAGTTTTTAACACTTACAAAACAGTCAAACAAAAGAGACAAACTGGCGAGTATTGGCAGAGATTCTTTAACAATGACACAAACGATGACACGATCAATTTGATTCAGTGTGCTGAACAATTAGAAGGACCAAAGGAGATTCTCGAACAAACTTATACCAACTCTACCTGGCAAAATGAAACTTTTGGGGCAGCTGAAAGTGTAGCTCATGGAAATAAAGGTGATTTAGCTAATCTTGGCTTTAAACTTGGTCTGGATGGCTATCCTTCAGAGATTACAAACAATGGTGACAAAATTGCTAAAACAGCACTGCAATATCTAGAAAATCATGACCACTCCCGCTTTGTTTGTAACTTTGATACGATCGCCCGCGATAATGATTTATTAAAAGAAGGTAATCGTGACTTATGGTATAAAGTCCAGCCTTACCTAATTGGGATTTTTACTGGTAAAGGGATTCCGCTACTGTGGCAAGGTCAGGAATTTGGTGAAAACTATTTCCTGCCAGAACAAGGTTTTGGTAGAGTGATGTTGCTTCGACCTGTACGATGGGATTATTTTTACGATCCCATTGGTAAGAGCGTACTTTCCTTAGTACGCAAGTTGATTAAACTGCGTAGTCAGCAACCGCAGTTTACGGAAGGCGACCATTTCTTTTACAACGATTATGACCGCTATCATTCCAAAAATGTACTGCTATTCTCGCGCAAACATGGTAACAAGTTTAGCCTAGTAGCACTTAACTTTAGCGATCGCGATCAAAGTGTACCCTTCTGGTTCCCAATTGCTGGCAATTATCAAGAAGAACTAAATGGTGAAAACAATTTAATCGACGTTCCCAGTTATTCAGAATATTGGGTAACTATTCCCAGTAACTACGGAAGCATCTGGACAGTGACAACCAATACCTAATCTATTTTAGGTTTCATCTGCCCAGAATTAAACGCTACAAGCAATGTAGAGATTTTTGCACAGTAACGCAGAGAATTAGCGATCGCTCTGCGTTATTTTGCGTTAACAAACAGTACAAGACCTGTACGCTGGAAATTCTACCCGATCTAGTGCCACAGTTAAGCTAGTGCGCGTCTAAATTGCACATTTTTCGTTAAGACTGTCCTAAGTCAATTGGTTATTCACAACAACTGATAAATGACTAATGACAAAGGACAAATTTCACGAATAAATAAGCAATTAAAATGCGTCACAGCCTAGCAATAATTGCAGTTTGCTCTAGAAGTTTAGTATGACAAAGGCATTCCCAAGCATAGCAAGGCGCTTGAAAAGTACAGGAATCAAGTTGTTGAAGATGGGAACCTTCCTAATAAACCGTTTTATTGAAAGCTGGAGACGCTTCTTCCTGGGTGATACTGTTGATGTTCGCCCCTCCACCTCTCCTTCCTTTGATGTCCGTCCCTCCTTAGCGGGCCCAGTCCTGAGTTTGGGTGGAGGAGGCCCCGATGTCGATGATGCTATCCAGTGGATGATTAACCAAGTTAGGGGAGGTAGTAACTCCAGCACTAAAGTTAATGTTGTAGTTCTTCGCACTAATGGTAATCACGATTACAATCGGCTAATTTATGCCATGAAGGGCGTAAATTTTGTGGAAACTCTTCTGGTTCGGGATAGACAAGAGGCAAATAAAGCTGAGATTTATGAAAAAATCCGAAATGCTGATGTAGTTTTCTTTGCTGGCGGGGATCAATGTCAATATATCCGCAACTGGAAAGATACCAAGCTTGAGGCTGCCGTGAAGTCAGTTTACCTTAAGGGAGGTGGTATTGGTGGCACTAGTGCGGGTGCAATGATCCAAAGTGATTGTGTCTATGATGCTTGCGCTTCTTCCGAAAAAGGCATTGAAACTAGAGACGCACTCGAAGATCCCTACCGAGACATTACTTTTACTTACAGCTTTTTCAATTGGAGTAATTTGAAGGGAACTATCGTAGATACACACTTCGACAGACGGGAAAGAATGGGTCGAATTATGACTTTCATTGCCCGTCAAATTAAGGATGGTGTATCTAGCAGTGTTTTAGGTATAGCAGTTAGTGAAAGTACATCGGTTCTTGTGGATAAAAACGGTTTGGTGAAAGTTATGGGTAGGGGTGCAGCATACTTTGTACTTGGCAATCATCTGCCAGAAGTATGCGAACCTCGAAAGCCTTTGACCTTTTCCAATTACAAAATTTGGAAAGTTCGCAGTGGCGACACCTTCAACTTAAGAAATAGACCAACTTCTGGGTACTATCTCAGGAGTGTCAAAAGGGGACGGATTGATTCAAATCCCTATTGAGTGGGAGGGCTGATTCAGCCTATTTCAAACGGGATTTGTCACGATGGTTAGCGAGAAAATTGTAAGTAAGGGTGACGATGAGATGAACATTGAAGCACTTAAATATTAGTAAAATAGTTCATTTTATCGTCGGCACGCTGATAACAAAACAATCAATAAGACCTGACTTATTTTCAAGGCAGGTCTAATTTTTAATTGTTATAACCCTTAATTTTGACTATATTCTAATTTTGAAAATAACTTCCAGGAGCTTTTAGCTCACTTGTGTCAGAGAGGGTTAAATAAAAGTAATTTTAGAAAAGCATGTGACATAAACTGAGCTTCGCTTTTGCTCGGCTCAACCTAGCATATATAAGATTTTGAAAGTAATTTCGAGCAATATTAGGCGCTGATAGGTTGTTGTTCGGATTCAATTAACTGATTATTCGGTACATCAAATCTAATAGTACTAGCTGCCCAGTCTTTAAAATCGGGTGCTAGCCAGACTAGCTTACGCAGAATTTCATCATTGACCCACAACACCAAGGGAAACTGAAACTGTTTCCGAAACTCATCTCGCATGATATTGGTACTGATAATCAGTTGGTTAATTGCCACTACAGATTCTAAGCCTCGTACTATCAAAGCTTCGGGTTGAGTAGTACCAATTTTACTTTTAATGGCTGTGTATAATTTATCATCAGTAGGTGAGAGCAAAATTTCGTGGATATCTGCTGATGAAAATTCTGTTAGTAAATTCAGCACTTGCTCCTGCTTCTGAACGCAGTTACAACAAGCCAATAATAGTGAAAACTGTCCACCAGAAACCATCATCGCCCTTGCCAGTCTCTTAGTAGCTGCTGTGCTGCTAACTGTGCCGTTTTCTGAATTGGTTAAGCCGATCATTAAAAACACCCTTCTTTTGATTTTCAAGCATATTCAGTGATTCTACCCTATTAATTTTTATTCAAAAGTGTTAATCGGGTAACTTTGATGACTTTTCTCTGTAATATTAAGCATTATATAACCAACAACCAGATGCTGCATTATCTCATGTTCACAATTTAGGGAGAATGTAAAGATAATATCAACACAAGGTCTGCAACAGGGGACACGCGAAGAATTAACAATTGCATTATTACTGGATTTTCATAGATTTTTGCATCTGCTAACAATTAATTAAGTATTTTTCTATTTTAAAGTAAAAAAAATACTCGGTAAAAGTCTAACAGTAAATGTTAGCAAGTGGCAAAACTTATAGCAGTTTTCAAATGCACCCCTACTTAAACATTAGGTTTTCCATGTCACCCTTCTTTTGCGATCGCCCTATTACTTGGCTTCACGCTAACACCAGTTACCTAGAGCAGTAAACCCCCTACAGCGAGAGTTAACCACGTCACAGGGTCTTCTCAGCAAGCCATTTGGCGAGGGATATTGAGTCGGAAGTAGTAAAATAGTCTCAACAGAAGATGCAGAAATCTTGTTGCATTAAAGCTAACTCATCCGTTTGATAGAACTGTAGATTGAAGATTGTCGCTCCGTTAGTGGAGGACAGGGAATATTTAGCTTTCTAAGATCGTTTTAGAACATCTGAACTATCACAACAAGTTCGGAATTTGCTCAATTGCTACATTTTTTGAAGTTGATTGCCAATAACAATTGTAAATATTTATTTAATTTTTTGGAAACCAATTAGGAATATCACATCATGCTATTTAAAGATCGGAGGTTTGCGGGTCAACTTTTGGCTAAGGAGTTAACCGCTTATGCTAATGACCCAGATGTTCTGGTATTAGGGCTACCAAGGGGTGGTGTCCCCGTTGCTTTTGAAGTTGCCAAAACGTTAAATGCTCCCTTAGATGTTTTAGTGGTACGTAAATTGGGTGTACCCGATCGAGAAGAACTAGCGATGGGAGCGATCGCTTCTGGTGGTGTGCGGATAGTCAATAAATATATTATCAACCTGGTGAAGATATCCGATGAAGTAATTGCCAGGGTTGCGGTGCAAGAAGAACGGGAGTTAGAGCGGCGGGAACGGCTTTATCGGGGAAATCGCCCCTTAAGAGATTTGAAAGGACGCACAGTCATCTTGGTAGATGATGGTTTAGCAACCGGTGCAACGATGTGGGCTGCTGTTGTAACTGTGCGAAAACAGCAACCTGCTCAGATTGCGATCGCTGTGCCTGTGGCCGCACCTGAAACTTGCCAAGAGTTAGAAACTGAGGTTGACGAAATCGTTTGCATCTCCAGACCCAACCCTTTCCAGAGCGTTGGTCTTTGGTACGAGAGCTTTCCTCAAACGAGCGATGAAGAAGTCTGTGACTTACTCGCAAAAGCGGCAAATAACGGTGAAGCAATACCTCTTGGTATGTAGATAAAGATTAAGTTTATGAGATGGTCTCAACTCACCAACTGAAATTTTAACGGCACAGAAATCAAACGGCGTGATGATAGCGGTTCGGATTAGTGATGTTGTCGATACAAAAACGTCAATCGAGTATACAAACTAGTTGATATGGTTAAATAATACTGAGTTCATCTGAAACAGCACCCGATGTTTCACGAGCCATACTCAATAATCCCCAGGAATAAATATGTCTGAAATTGAAAACAAAGTGGTAATCATCACCGGAGCCAGCAGTGGGTTAGGCGAGGCAACTGCGAAGCGACTTGCTGCTAGTGGAGCCAAACTGATGCTGGCTGCCAGACGCGAAGATCGGCTCAAAGATTTGGTTGGAGCGATCGCTAAATCAGGAGGGACTGCAACCTATCAAGTAACGGATGTAGCAGATCGCGCCCAAGTGGAAGCTTTAGCGAAGGAAACTTTGAGTACATACAGCCGGATCGACGTGCTAATCAATAATGCCGGATTGATGCCGCTTTCTCCCCTCGACCAAGTAAAGGTAGAGGAATGGGATCGGATGATCGATATCAACATTAAGGGCGTTCTCTATGGGATTGCTGCCGTGTTGCCGATTATGCGTCAGCAAAAGTCTGGTCACGTCATTAACCTATCATCAGTGGCCGGACATAAGGTGTTTGCGGGGTCAGCAGTTTACTGTGCTACTAAGTACGCAGTGCGAGCGATTTCTGAGGGGCTGCGGTTAGAGTCAAATGGTGAAATCCGTTCGACTAATATCTCACCAGGAGCCGTTGCCACCGAACTGACTACCACGATTACCGATAAAGACACAGCAGCAGGAATTAATCAACTTTATGAGATCGCCATTGATGCAGATGCCATTGCCCGTGCGATCGCATACGCCATAGAGCAACCCAGTGATGTTGATGTGAATGAAATCATCATCCGTCCGACACGTCAAGAACTTTAAATTTCGGCTCAGATAACCAGACGATATCTTGAACACACGAGTGAGAATACAATCTCACTTAAAAAAACTCTGTGTACCTCTGCGCTTTCCTTAGCGTCCCTCTGCGTTTAAAAACGTAACTATTTTAGGTAAAGCTGTATAAATTGTCAGTGTTCAGATTAATAAATCCAGTTTTGCTTAGTCTGCAAATTGTAGGTTCCATCTAGCTCTGGAATCGCGTAGTAATAAGTCGGAACTTCCAGGGAGGCTTTGTCACCAAATATGCTCTCTAAATCTGCAATCGATCGCCTTGGGTAAGCGCTTCGGGCAAGAGTAGCTGTGTAGGGGAACAAATGCACCCAAGCATCGATTTCACCTCCGCAGAATCGGGACAGCGCCTCCGGTTGTGTCAAAAAAACTGGTTTAATGTCACTAAAATCGAGGCCGACTTTTGCCAGCGATCGCACAAGCACATAATGGGCACTTGAGCCTTTGTCAAAAGCGATCTTTTTACCCTTTAGGTCTGCCAGCGTCTGAATCGGCGAATCTTCCGGTACTAGAATCGCTTGACCTTTGGGAGCAGTATAGTTTTTCACTACACATATTTATTTTGCTATTAGTAAAACGTCGATACATGACAGATATATAATTGGTTAAACTTTGTTTTTGATCGAATAAATATGAGTGATTTTGACTCTTCTCAACATCGAAAAGATTATACTATCCTCTTAATAATTTGGCTGATCACACTAGCTATAGATAGAGCTTGGTTTTTGTTAGATGACTCGATTCCAGCCTTCGATCAAAGCGCACATTTAGCTACAGCATTACATCATTATAAAATTTTTCAAAACTTCAATATCTTCTCAGGAGATTGGTGGTTATCTCTGTGGGAATTAACTCCAAGTTATCGCGCTCCTTTTGTATATATTTGCACTGTCCCATTTTTAATGTTGTTTGGTCGTGGATATGACCAAGCAAGTTTGGTCAACTTATTGTATACTGCAATGATTATAGTTTCAGTATATCATTTAGGTAATTTTTTATTTAACAATCGAAAAATCAGCATAACTGCCAGCATATTTTGTGTGTTATTTCCTATTTTAGGAATTATTCGGACAGATTATTTATTAGATTATGGTTTGACGGCAATTGTTACAGTAACTTTTACAGTCTTAACAATTTGGAAAGATAGTTATATTGGGTTTTTCTCATGGGCGTTAACTATCCTATTGGGCGTTGGAATAGGTTTAATCTTATTGGCTAAACCTACAGGTTTTATTTTTATTTTAGTTCCTAGTATTTGGGTATTAATTAATATTATAAGAAAACGTAGATTTATCAAACTAATTCAAACTTGCTCATCGTTGATAATAGCTTGGTTAATTTGTAGTTTTTGGTATGGCTTAAATTGGTTAACAATTATTACATCAGCATTAAATGCTAACCAAGTTGGAAAAAGGGAAGGCGATCCTTCTCCCACAACTATTGCTGGGTGGTTATACTATCCACAAATGATCCCAGAAACCGTTGGTTTACCAATATTATGTGCGAGTATTGGCATTTTATTGGTTTATCTGATTAAATATAAATTTACTACTAATTTAATTTCAGAAAATCTCCATAAATCGGCTCGAATGTGGTTATTAGTTACCTTAGTAAGTAGCTATATAATTTGTTCTTTGGGCACAAATAAAGACATTAGATTTATTCTGCCATGCTTTCCGATAATTAGTTTAATATTGGCGGATTTATTCAATTTAGTTGAAAATATATATTTTGATAGACTGAGATTAGCCACTTTAGTATTAAGTTGCATAGTTTTACTAAACAATTTGTTTCCATTACCCCTAATTCAAGCATGGGGTGGTAGACATTTACCTAATAATGATGCTAAAGAATATCCTCTGGAGAAACTGATACACAAAATCACCGAAACCAATTTATATTTAAGGTCGAATTTAGGGGTAATTCCTGTTTCTACACCGCAGATAAATGAGTATACTTTAAATTATTTTGGGACATTAGCAGATTTCCGCGTATCTGGCAGAAAATTAACAACCAAATTGTCTCAGATAGAGCAAGATTTACAATATTTTTGTTGGTATATTACTAGAGATAATGAACCATATAAACCTGGAGAAAGTGGAGAGACTAAACGGAAATTCAAATCTTTAGTCGAATCTTCTAATGATTTGAAATTACAGGGCGATTGGATATTACCTCAAAAAGATAAAATGCGATTATATAACTGCAAAAATCCTCCTGTAGTTGTTGAAAAAATAAATAATAACGAGTCTGCAATTAGTCTAGAAAAAGTAGCGATTTCTCAGCAGTTAATTTTGGATAAAAACAACCCTGTAAATTATGAAATAACAGGTTCATGGAATGATCTGCAAAATGGGATATTACTGTTAAAATGGCAAAATGACCAATCATCTTGGTATCACGATCATGCCATTGGCTTGGGTAATTTATACTGTGGCATAAAATGTCATCCTGAAGGAAGTTTCCGGGTGAAAGAAGCTTTAGCTACATTTATTCCTAAAACATTACCACTAGGAAAATATCAGCTATCAGCACTATATTTAGATAGAAGAAACAACAAAGCTACATCTTTAAATATTCCAGATACTACTGTAAATGTGACAGATGTAGGAACAGTAGAAAAATCGCCAGCTTTAGATTTAATTACCCGAACTTCACAGCTAGCACAAGAGTTACAACAGGGTAAATTAAAGAATATATTTGTGCAGATAGCTCATTTCAATCAATACGATCCTACTCAGGATTATTTAAAACAAATTGATTTTGCGGCTAATTATTATTTGCAAACAGAGCCAAATAATTTAAATTGGCGTTACACTTTAGTCTTATCACAACTTTTACAGCGCCAAGTCCCGGAATTAATCCAAAATTTAAAAGAATTAACTAAATATGATGCTCAAAATCCTTACACATGGATTTATTTAGCTTTTGTTTATTTATATAATTTTCAACCTACACAAGCTGAACCAAAATTAGCGATCGCAGAACAATTAAAACCAGATATCCCAGAATTAAAAACTTTAAAAAGTGTAACTAATATTATGAAATTTTTGCCCCTACAATGGTTTGCTACCAAGGAATAGGACAAACGGGGGGCAACGTCGATGTTACGATTGAATAGTTGAGCCTATAATTACAATTGTTGGGGAGACTCCAAAGCATGAGTGAAATTGCGGAAAAACTTAAACTCGAACTTTCTCAGCTTTCTGCAAAAGAACGCGCTGAAATTGCCTACTTTTTAATTCATTCTCTAGATGAGGGTATAGATGATAATCTAGAAACTGCTTGGGATACGGAATTAACCCAACGGTTGGAGGATATTAATCGCAAAACAGCTATTGGAGAACCATCATCTCAAGTTTTTTCTGAGTTACGAGAAAAATATTCGTGAAGTTTATTGTTATCCACACTGAAGCTCGGAAGGAGCTTGATGCTGCAATAGCTTATTATGAAGCTCAAAAAGTAGGCTTTGGGCTAGATTTACTATCTGAAGTGGAAAAAGTTATTCTTAAAATTCAGCAAACCCCCTATTTAGGAACTCCACACAAGATTGAAGGAATACGTCGTTATGCTATTCAACGTTTTCCCTATCTGATTTTTTATACGGTGCTTGAAGAAGTGATTTGGTTATTGCGATTGCGCATGGTAAGCGCAAACCGAATTACTGGAAACAAAGAAATATTGAAATTTAATAAAAATACGTTGATCGCACTAATAATTTTGTGGCTCTTTATTAACTTAGTATGCCAAACTATGAGTTTAAATAGCTAAAAGGCTGGTTATTCCTAAATTTAATGCTTTAGCCGCCCAAAAGAATTTTGGGTATCGTATGATGCAAATTTTTACAAAAAGTGAATCTTCAGATACATATTTTGCCACTTTATAATCGATTTTTAATTATTCGTTAATAGATATGAGTTTTATCGTGAATAACGGCATGATTGCTGTGATTGTCGGATAAAAAGCATTATTATGATGCAAATAGCTGTAGTTAAAAATTGACTATTATCAAGACATATAAATAACTTTAGTTGCTGATTGTAAAAATATAAATAAATATTTACAATAAAATAAAAAAAGTAAAATAATGTCAACGAATTTGATAGAAAAAAATATTAAATCTGTCCAAAAGTAGAGATAATTTTTAGAAGACGAAAACAATACAAACCATTTACTTGGATAAGGTTTGATGTCGAGAGACTGTTCCAACTTCAGGGGGAGAATTCAGCAAGTGAAGGCTCCGGTGTTATAAACCTGAAGAGTAAATAAAAGGGACTGGGCATGGAAAAGAAGCATCGGAGCGGGGTGCAAAAGGGAAAACTCTTCTCCCTTGCTCCCTGTTCCCTTGCTTCTTCCACAGTTCCCGATACATAGAGAAAAAGTTAAGCGCGAGGACTTAGATTTAGTATGGCTAATAGCAGTGCAATCACCGCAGCACGACACTTGAGTGAAAAGTTACCTTCACCGCTCAAGCGTTTAGCAGATTTGGCTTATAACTACTGGTGGAGCTGGAGTGGCGATCGCATCTCCCTATTCCAAACAATCGATCCCCAAGAATGGGAACGCTGTGGACATAATCCAGTAGCGATTTTAGAGTCGGCAACTTATGAGCGTCTGACGCAATTAGCAGAAGACCCATTTTACATAAAGCAGATATCCGCCCTCGCGCGTGAGTTTGACCAATACATCAACCAGCAAGATACTTGGGTCAGTCGAGTTGCACCGCAAGTATCTGCATTGCATCCTATTGCTTACTTTTGCGCCGAATTTGGCATCCATGAATCTCTACCCGTCTACTCTGGCGGCTTAGGAATTCTCGCCGGGGATCACTTGAAATCATCATCAGATTTAGGCGTGCCGTTGGTTGGTGTTGGTTTGTTATATCGCCAAGGTTATTTTCGGCAACGCTTGAACCGCCAAGGTTGGCAAGAAGATTATTATATTGACAATCCCTTTGGCCACATGCCCCTGGAGTTGATTAAAAATGAGCAAGGGGAATCGGTGACTATCGAGTTACAAGTTCGCCAGCGGGTTGTGAAAGTGCAAATCTGGCGAGTGCAAGTTGGACGAGTCACCTTATATTTATTAGATAGCGATCGCAACGATAACGATCCCATTGACCGTTGGTTGACGGGACACTTATACGGCGGTAACTTGGAAACCCGCATCGCCCAAGAAGTCGTTTTGGGAATTGGTGGTGTTCGCGCCCTACACGCCTTGGGAATTGAACCTTCTGTCTATCACCTCAACGAAGGACACGCTGCATTCTGCACCTTAGAAGTTGCGCGGGTAGAAATTGAGCGGACTGGGAAATCCTTCTACGACATCGAAGCCAAGGTGCGGAACAGTTGCGTATTCACCACCCATACCCCCGTTCCCGCCGGTCATGATGTCTTCTCACCCGATTTAATAGATTCCTTCTTTGCCAGCTATTGGCCGCAATTGCGACTTTCCCGCGAGCAATTTTTGGCATTGGGTGCAAGGCGATTGGGCGATCCTTGGGAACCCTTTGGGATGACCGTTTTAGCATTGCGGATGTCTCGTGCTTGCAATGGCGTGAGTGAATTGCACGGTCAAGTTTCTCGTAAAATGTGGACAGTTCTCTATCCGCAGCGATCAGAAGATAAAGTACCAATTGGTTACATTACCAATGGCGTTCATGCACCCACTTGGACTGCACCCTTGTTAGGTGACTTATATGACCAATATTTGGGAGAAGACTGGAAAAGTCGCGCCGTCGATCCCAAAATGTGGGCTAAAGTTGATGAGATTCCCGACGAGGAATTGTGGTCGCGGCATCTCATTCTCAAAGAACGATTGATTGCCTTCACCCGTTATAAGGTGAAGAAATCACGGGAGTTGCGTGGCGAAAATCATGAACTCATTCAAGCAACAGAAAAATTACTCGATCCCAATGTATTGACCATTGGATTTGCCAGACGCTTCAGCCCTTATAAACGCGGGGATCTGATTTTGCGCGATGCCGAACGCGCACTGAAGATTTTTGATAATGCTCAACGTCCAGTACAAATTATCTTTGCAGGTAAAGCGCACCCAGCCGATGAAGAAGGTAAGCGGATTATTCAGCGCTTGATGGAGTGGTGTCACAATTCCGGGATTATCAACCGAGTTGCCTTTATTGAAGATTACGACATTTACACTGGTCAAAAATTGGTGCAAGGTGTGGATGTTTGGTTGAATAATCCCCGTCGTCCTTTGGAAGCGTCTGGTACGAGTGGGCAAAAAGTCTGCTTCAACGGCGGTCTTAATTGCAGCGTTTTAGATGGCTGGTGGTGCGAAGGCTACCAAGCAGGGCCAGATGGTAAAGGAATTAACGGTTGGGCAATTGGTGAAGATGCTAATACTAGCGATCAAGAATTGCAAGATCGGATTGATTCGCGATCGCTTTATCAGCTGTTAGAAGAAGAAATCGTTCCTCTATACTATGACCAAGATGCCCAAGGTATTCCCCATCGTTGGGTGCAGATGATGAAAACATCCATTAAGACAAATGCGCCGTTATTCAACACCGACAGAATGATTGCCGACTACGTTTCACAGGTGTATGTCCCAGAAATTTCTAAGAGTGTGGAACCAATTTTAGCTAAAGTACTGCTTTAGAGCATTTTTAGTTTCCTGGTTAAATAGAGGGGCGGGTTTTCTGCCCCTTTTTTTGCTCCTAGTATCGCTTGCGATAAGATCGAGAATAAATTCATGCTGTGTTTATGGCAACCCAACTCAGCCAAGCTAAATCACCAATAGAACTGGTAATCTCTTGGGAAGCCTTGCCCAAAGATTTTCAACTAGAGGATGAACCAGTGGAGAATACCGGTCAGCCACTTTTGGCTGGTGCTTTGCGTGAAAGCCTAGAAATCAGTGGATTCATTCAACCTCAGATGTTGATAGCTTCAAACTTTGGTCTTTGTGCGACAGTCAACGAGCAATTTATTGCCAAAGCACTAGACTGGGTTTATGTGCCATCGGTTAATGAAGTGGTGGGTAATCGCAAAAGTTATACACCCAATTTAGAAGGAGATATTCCGGCGATCGCTATCGAATTTTTATCCGATACTGAGGGTGGAGAATATTCAGTCAAGCGAACTTATCCACCAGGAAAATGGTTTTTCTACGAGCAAATTTTGCAAATTCCCATCTACATAATTTTTGAACCTTATGGCGGTTTATTAGAATATTATCAACTGGAAAATAAACGCTATGAGTTAAAGCAACCTGACGAAAATGGTCGTCATTGGATTGATGTAATGGGCTTATTTTTAGGAACTTGGCAAGGAACAAAAGAAGGTCGCACTGGTTATTGGTTGCGCTGGTGGGATCGAGATGGTAACTTGTTACCGTGGGCTGTAGAACAGATTGAACAAGAACGCCAACGCGCCGAACAAGAACGTCAACGCGCCGAACAAGAACGCCAGCAAAAAGAACGACTGATTGCGTACTTACAATCTCAGGGTATTGACCCGAATAACTTGCCCTTGTTTGAGTAGATGCAATTCATGAATTGTCCTTACAATAATTATCTGATTGTGCAAAATAAACTAGTTTATTTTGCACAATCAGATAATTATTGAGAAACAATATCCCCGACAAATTTTTCGAAGTCAGGGATCTACGATTTACACTTTTCACAAATAAAATAGGATTGTTATAAGAGGATGTTTGAAAAGTGGTTGGCTGTGATTTTAGGCACTAGCTGCTCCCCCCTAGCCCCCCTTTTTAAGGGGGGAACCGGAATCAAAGTCCCCCTTTTTAAGGGGGATTTAGGGGGATCTAGAACGTTTTGCTATTAAGAAGAGGACTTTTCAAACAACCTCTAAAAATCCTATTTTATTATCTGAATGAATACTTATTACTCTGGAAATATTTTTTTGAGTTCAGAAATATAATTGGAGTTGGTTGTTTTCCACTCTTGCCATGCATTTTGAATAGCTTCTTTTTGTTCTTGAGTTAACTGCCAAGAAAGTGGAGGATTAATTTTACCACGAGGAAATTTAATGGGAATATGCATAATTTCTATTCCTTTTTGACAAGATTTATCTTTGAAAAATTGCTGCACTTTTTCCTGCTCATCATGCTTGTAGCCACATTTATACTTGTCTGTCAAAAGTTCTATATTTAATGTATTGCCTTCGTTCTGTGTATCACTACGAACATTTAATAAAGCCAGCAATGAACCAATAACTTCCATCTGCCATCCCGGAGCGCCTTTTTCTTTTTGGGGATTCTCATCATCAGGAAAAGCATTTATTTGGATTAAAATAACTTTTTTAATTTGGTGAGATTGCTCAGATTCTAAGAGTTGATTCAGTAAATCTATGGTAGTACCAATACCAAAGTTGTCGAAATAACCACCATCACCTATATGATAATTCCATCTAGTGTCTTGGCTAGGACGACACACAGGAGATACATAAGGAAAAGTGGCAGATAATCTAGCGGCTGTCGTCACATCAATATCATATTCTGGATAAAGGGTATTAAAATCTATAGATTTGCAATCCTTATGCAGGCTAAAAGTCATTGGACTAACTAAAAAACGCCTCCCATCTTCAACTAAAGTTGCATTAAAAATCGGAATAGGAATAATTCCTTGGTCAATTTTATCGCTCCAGCTACCTAAACTTGCATCGGGATTTTTCATTTCCCCTTTCCAATCTATTTCGATAGCAGTACCACGGTCTTGCTCAGTTGTAGTATTTTTCTCTTTCTCTTTTGGTAAGACAAAAGGTAAACCAATAAAACGAAGTAAATCTGGATAAGCGAATCCCCAGCCTGTAGCATCCAAACTATCTTCTGTAGCACTTTTAAAAATCTGTTTTAATTGATTTTCTTCTGGATAACCCCGATCTCCAAATCTATCCAAATAAAACATTGTTCCGACAGAACCACCAGAAACTGAGCTTATCCAACCAATAGCTTTGGTAAATTTAGATCCAAGTTCTTGGTGTAAACCAGTTAAAACTTTAGCTGTCCATCCAGATGCTTGAATACCTCCACCACTAGCACAAACTACTACTAAAGTTTTATCTTCAGTTGGTTGATTTTTCAGACGTTGAGAGATAACATTAATCCACTTTTCTTCTGTTGGTTTGAGCCAGTTATCTTTTGAGTATATTTTGTAAAAATGGTCTACCTTGAAAATAGCATAAGAAACAGATGAAATTGCTAAAAATAATAACAATGTAGGAATGCGAGACACATCAACAAAGTAAGAAATTCCTCCTATCCAGACTACAATAACTGACAAAATGAGAGTAATATAAAAAAGAGCAGGAGCTTCAAATCTTTTTCTGTTTGGGCGAGGTTTCAAGATAAAATAACCTAATCCGTAAACAATTAATAGAAAAATGGAAAATACTGTTATTGCAGCAATTCCGTAAGATAAATTACCATTTACATCTACATAACCTCTTTGTATTCTTTCTGGCAAAAAATAAATTATTTTCAAGAAAACCTGTTTGAAAAACTGATTTGATTGCAAAAACTTATTGTTAAAGTAATTTGTTATTAGCAATAAAGCTCCTACAATAATACCAAATATAATTCTCCAACCTTCCCAGCTACGATCTGCTTCTTCTATTTCTTTTTTAGAAAGCTGAATCGCCTTTATGGCAATCGGAAGACTTAAGATAATAGCGATTAAATATTGAAGAAATTCTGGAATTTTTTGCTGCTGAGGTACATCAAAACGAAGATGGGAATTATATAAGATGATATCGAAAACTTGTATCGTAGCCAGTCCTGCTAAAACTGCACCTCCAATAACTAAAACCAACTGATTAGAAGTGCGAAGTACAAATAAGTTTTTTAACATCGCTGATAAACCAGTATTTACTGAAATTGTTGGCAAGAATAACAGCAATAAACCAACAATTATAGGTACTCGCAGAAAAAAAATGTATTGCAATACACTGTAGAAATTTTGTAGTATTAAAATCAGGAATGCTAGTCCCAACCACAAGACAATACCGTTAAAAACCTGTTGTCTTTTGTTCATAACAAATCTCTGTAAATGTACAAAAATTTAATTGTTTTTGTTGATATTGGCTTAAATCTTGCACCCAGCTTTCAGATAAATGAGATTGAAGAAGAATTCAAGAGTAACAATTCAGGAGCGGAGCCGGAGACGCTCTGCCTCCAGTCACTCCGGTCAGAATCAAAACGCTTGTAGACTCGCTCTAGGAGCAAGATATAAGCCAATACATTTTGATACATAAGAACAGATCAAAATTCCGCAAAGGTGATTATGAAGTTATATTTAGTTAAGTATTAAGGAGTGCTAAATATGTATTGATACCAGAGTCTAAAAAATATAAAGCATAAGCAGATTTTATCACCCAAGTAAATAATGCAGGTTGGAGCGGTTATGCTTTTGGGCTAATCGATCGGGTCTGGCTTAATCGCCTGGATTCGTTCGCTAAATATGTAGCTTTCCAGGCGTTTACCTGATTTCAATCTTCAAGCATCTCCAACAATTGCACCTCACTTAACTGCGTAATTCCCAAGGAAATTGCTTTATCTAACTTGGAACCGGCATCTTCTCCTAACACTAAATAATCTGTTTTTTTACTCACTGAATCAGTTACTTTTCCTCCATATTTTTGAATCAAAGCCTTCGCTTCATCTCGTTTCAAGGTTGGCAATGTTCCCGTAATTACAAAACTTTTACCTGCGAACTTTTGATTACCATCCCCAACTATTTTTGTTTCCTCTGGGGCAGTTAATTGCAATCCTTCTGCTTGTAAGCGTTCTATCAATTTTTGGTTAGCATCAATCCGAAACCATTGGTATACTGATTGGGCAATTTCAGCACCAATACCGTAAATGCCTTCAATATCTGATTGCTTTGCCGTAGCTAACTGGTCTACAGCGAAATATTTCTGAGTCAACAATTGAGCATTTACACTGCCAACGTGACGGATACCTAAACCATACAATACCCTTGACCAAGGTTGATTTTTTGATTGAGCGATCGCATCAATCAATTTCTCTGCCGACTTTTTCCCCATCCTTTCCAATTCAGATAATTTCTCTGCTGTCAACTCATATAAATCGGCAACGGAATGCACCAAACCTTTATCAACGAGTTGATATACCAACTTTTCGCCCATACCTTTAATATCCAAAGCATCACGACTTACCCAATGTTCGATGGAACCTTTGAGAATTGCCGCACAGGAAGCATTGACGCACCGAGTCACCGCCTCACCTGATTCTCGCACCACAGGTTGACCGCAGACTGGGCAATGGGTAGGCATGACGAAGGGTTCGGTGTCAGCAGGACGGAGTTCTTTGATTACCCTCAGCACTTCTGGGATGATTTCTCCAGCTTTGCGGACAATGACAGTATCGCCAATGCGGATATCTAATTGAGTAATGCGATCGCTATTATGTAAAGTCGCGCGGGAAACTGTTGTTCCCGCCAGTTGCACCGGGCGCATTTCAGCTAATGGCGTTAACGCGCCCGTTCGTCCCACATTGACAGCAATATTTTCTACACGGGTAGGTGCTTCTTCGGCTGGGTACTTTAAAGCGATCGCCCACCGGGGGAATTTCTGCGTAAACCCTAGCTGTTCCTGAAGTTTAAAAGAATTCAACTTCACTACTACCCCATCAGTCATGTAGGGTAAATTCAGCCGTTCCGTGTCCCAATATTCATAATATTTTGCCACTTCTGCGATCGAGGCACACAGTTTGTGGTTGGGGTTGACTCGAAAACCCATCTTTTCCAATAACTCCAACGCTTCCCATTGGGTATTCGCAATACTGGTGTCATCTCTACCAGGAATGTGTAGGGTGTAGCCAAAGAAATCTAACCGCCGTTTAGCAACAATGCGGGAATCTAGTTGCCTGAGTGTACCAGCTGCGGCATTACGGGGATTGGCAAATAATTGCTCGCTGGCTTTTTGCCTTTCCTCGTTGATTTGTTTAAATACTTCTAAAGGCAAAAACGCCTCGCCTCGCACTTCCACTCTTTCGAGAATTTCTAACCCTTCAAAATTCAAACGTAAGGGAATTGAGCGAATTGTTCGCACATTTTGAGTGATATCTTCACCCGTCACCCCATCACCCCTAGTTGTCCCTCTAACTAGAATGCCATCTTGGTAGGTAAGAGCCAAAGCAGAACCATCAATTTTAAGTTCAGTGACATATTCTACTGAATCTATTTTCGGTACTTGTCGCCGCCAACGCTGATCCCACCCTTGCAACTCATGAATATTGAATGCATTCTCCAGACTGTACAAGGGGATATTGTGCCGCACCGAGGTAAACTGCGTTGCCGGTCTCTCACCCACGCGCTGAGTCGGACTATCGGGTGCTGTCAACTCTGGGTATTGAGTTTCCAGTTGTTGCAATTCTCGATATAACTGGTCATAGACTGCATCCTCCATGATTGGAGCATCTAGGACGTAATAAGCGAAGCTTGCTTGTTGCAATAATTGGCGCAATTCTTCTGTGCGCTTTACTTCCGGCTTAATCTGTGTCATTAGAATTATTATAAAATATCTAGGATTAGGACTAAAAAATCATACATTTGTACTATACAAAATTTTGGCTTTTCAGCCATATATAAAGCTACATAAGTTTCACCAAAGCCCTCGGCATCCTCCGCTACCCAATACTTCGATAGGGCGATAGTGGCACGAAACTTTGTCTGATTAGAATAGGGAAATTGTAGCAAGAGGAAAAAATTCAAACATCATCCAAAGTGGATCTATCTACAGATAGATTTATTATTACTTAGCAACTAGCTACTGTCAGCCTTCAGTAGTGCGTTTGCCCTGAGTACTAAGTATAATTCCACAGGTAAATGTGGAGCGATCGCTAGTTAAGAAATCGCGATACAAAAGAATGTAGAGACGTAGCAATGCTACCTCTCTACAAGAGTTTAGAATAACGCATATTCAATTTCACCAAATGTCTATTAAAGAAGTGGTTGAGTAGCTGTGAATAGGCAAAATTTTGTGTCGGGTGGGGCATTGCCCACCCTTAACTGTTATCCGATTACCTCAGCAGTCTTCTTCTTATCCAACTTGAGAATCAACACACCCAAAGGTGGCAAACATAAATCCAGCGAATAAGGACGACTGTGCAAAGACCAATCATCCGTCCATTTACCACCTAAGTTGCCCATATTGCTGCCGCCATACTGACGCGCATCACTATTGAACAACTCGGTATAAAATCCCTTTTGCGGTACACCAATGCGGTAGTGAGAATGGGGTTGTGGTGTAAAATTGCAAATGACGATCGCAAAATCATCAGAATCCTTGTCACGACGCATAAAGGAAACTACACTATGGCGGTTATCGCTACAATCAATCCACTCAAACCCCGGTTCAGCAAAATCCTGGGTATACAAGACTGGTTCAGAACGGTAGAGATGGTTCAATTCCCGGAAAAACGTTTTTAACTGTTGGTGGGCTTCATGTTGCAATAAATGCCACTCCAAATCAGCCCAATCATTCCACTCACTCCATTGCCCAAACTCCATGCTCATAAACATGGTTTTCTTACCTGGGTGAGCAAACATATAGCTAAATAAACAACGCACATTAGCTAACTTCTGCCATGTATCCCCCGGCATTTTGCCGATGATATTGCTCTTGCCATGCACCACTTCATCGTGAGACAGAGCCAGCATGAAGTTCTCGCTGTGGTTATACCACATACTAAAAGTGATATTGTTTTGGTGGAACTGGCGGAACCAAGGGTCCATGCTGAAGTAATCCAGCATATCGTGCATCCAGCCCATATCCCACTTCAAGTTAAAGCCCAGTCCGCCTGTGTAGGTAGGCCAAGATACCATTGGCCAGGAAGTAGATTCTTCCGCAATTGAGAGAATGCCGGGGAAATAGCTAAAAATAATGTTATTTACCTGACGCAAAAAATCTGCTGCTTCTAGGTTTTCTCTGCCGCCGTACTGATTGGGCAGCCATTCTCCTGGCTCGCGGCAATAATCATTGTAGAGCATCGAGGCAACAGCATCGACACGAATCCCGTCAATATGGTATTTATCGAACCAGAAGAGGGCATTTGCTGCTAAGAAATTACTGACTTCATGGCGACCGTAATTGAACACCAAAGTACCCCATCCTTTATGTTCGCCTTTGCGGGGGTCAGCGTGTTCATATAGGTGGCTACCATCAAAGAAAGCTAAACCATGTCCATCTTTGGGGAAGTGACCAGGAACCCAATCTACAATTACCCCTATATCATTTTCGTGACATTTGTCAACAAAATACATGAAATCTTCGGGTCTGCCAAAACGCGAGGTAGGGGCATAGTAACCAGTTACTTGATAACCCCAAGAACCATCAAAGGGATGCTCCGCAATGGGCAGCATTTCTATGTGGGTGTATCCTAATTCTTTGACATAAGGAATGAGTCGGTCAGCCAGTTCCCGGTAGGTAAGGAAGCGTGCGCCCGGCTTTAGTCCAGAAACGACAACTACTGGTTCAGTTTCACCATTGGGAAGTTTAGCTGGTTCTGCACTTGAAGCGTGTAACCAAGAGCCTAAATGCACTTCGTAAACTGAAACTGGCTGAGTTAGGGGTTCAGTGCGACGCCGCTTTTCCATCCAGTCTTCATCACTCCAACTGTAAGCATCTAAATCAGTGACAATGGATGCCGTTTTCGGGCGGACTTCTTGCTGGAAACCATAGGGATCGGATTTTTCGTAAATGTGTCCTTCAAAATTTTTGATTTCATATTTGTAATGCTCTCCCACACCAATTTCAGGAATAAATAATTCCCAAATTCCGGTGGGGCCTTTACGCATTTGGTTTTTACGTCCATCCCAGAGATTAAAATCTCCCAGCAATGAAACGTTGCGAGCATTGGGTGCCCAAACGGCAAAATAAACGCCTTTAACGCCGCCGATTACCGTGGGGTGCGCTCCCAGTTTTTCGTATATTCGGTGATGGTTGCCTTCACTAAACAAATGCAAGTCAAAGTCTGTCAAGTTGGGAGAACGGAAAGCGTAAGGGTCATAAATGACTCGCTCATGTTCCCCTTCTTTAATCCGTAATTGGTAGTTTGCCAGTTCTGGAGTGTCTATCGTGCATTCAAAGAAGTGCGGATGATGCACTGTTTGCATTGGGTATTCTTTACGTTGTTCTGGAAGAACGACCCATGCTGCACTTGCATTTGGTAAGTAGGCGCGCACAGCCCAGACAGTTTTGCCGTCTTGTTCTATGGGATGAGAACCTAGTATTTCAAAGGGATCGTTATGCTGATTCCAAACGATGCTGTTAACCTGTTCAGGGGCGATCGTGGTCATGGACATGAAGCTACCTAAGTGAAATAATGTGATTGACTAAATCTACTTTTTAATATCTATATATATTCTTTACATTTATTTGCAATTTTGTCGCCACCGTTATCCTACATCAGAATGGGGTATTGAGCATGAGGCGTTGGGCATAGGGCAAAACAGTTCTGGGTTCCGAGTGCTGATTAGGGAATCTTACTTCTTTACTCAGAACTCAGCACGGGCTAAACCCTAACTATCCGCTAACATAACTGGCACTATTGAGGGGTATTGGGCAGAGGATGAATGACAAATGACAAATGACTAATGACTAATGTATCAAAAATTTAAAAATGGGAAAAACTGGAGTAAGGTTTTACGTATACGAAGCAAGAAAATCTGTTCTCGAATTTTGGGGTCTAGTTTTGGTGGCGGGACTTCTTGCAGCTGGGCTTGCAATTGAATATACTCGGCAGCTGTTAGGGATTTTCCATCAATAGGCGATCGCGCTTCTATAATAATCTTTGTCCGTAATATTTCTTCTGGTGTATCCTCTGGTGGCGGTAATGCTATTGCTGCCGATCTCCAATAGCTACTTAAGGCAATCGAGGTTGCACTAATTACTATTAAGCTCAGTAATTTTATAGATTTTCTCGTTTTAACTCTCCTCATCTTTTGAACTACGTTCACAACGCAGGATGAAAATCTGTTTTTCCTATGCCCAAATTTTCCCAATAAAAATCTGGCAACATCAAGGGAGATTACCAAGTCTTTCCTGATACGGAATAGACTACAGGAATGCTCAAGAGCAATTGCCAGCGATCGCGATAAATTAATTTTACCCTCTCACAACTCAGTAGTATAAGTAATTTAAAATGCCAAATGAGATAAGTTTTTACCTACAAAATAGCTTAGATTAACTCAACTCCCTTGGACTGAGAACAAGGTTTGAGCGGGCAGGACTTTCAGAAGGACACTTGGTAGAGGACATAACCCTCTTTACCAGTGTCCTCTACTTCCTGCCCTACTTAGTTGATATTTGAGCAAACTCTCGGCTCTGATAAACCAGCATAAAAATGAGGTTTTTTCGTGAACCCAATTAATTCGAGCGATATTTCGAGCTATGTAGTGAGGAATGCTGTCACTAAGTAGTTCTGGGCACGATTTAAACTAAAGTTTAAGATGCCTTATTTAGGTTTAGCAGGAGTAGTCGCTGCGGGAGTCGTTGCGGGAGTCGCTGCGGGGGTAGCGGCTGGAGTAGTCTTAACAGCAGGTGCATCAGTTGGTTCACCTGTAGCGGCTGGAGTAGCAGTACCAGCACCATCACCACCACCACCTTCACAGGCCCCAAGAATTGTAGCCAGACTTAACATTAGAGCAAAACCAAAGATTTTTGTTTTCATAACTCCTCTTTCACCAATTGTGGCTAGAACAATTTTTCGCCTGTTGAATACGATACCGTATTTATTGCTTTTTTTAAATTCTGCGAGATTACATACTTAAAAAAAACAATCCTTTGGGGTATTGTTTTTGGAATTACGTATCCTGATTAGTTTCTCTTAACTCAGGAGCAAAACGAAAATACCAACTTATTTAGCAAACGGAGCTATGATAGCAAAAAATTTTATTTTTTTCACAGAGTATTGCATCTGGCTACCTGACGTTGCCATACTTTAGGTGCGATACCTAAAGGGTAAGCTGTCCAGTTTCTAATCGCTGATTGCAAACATTGCATATCTAGGGGATGCAAACATTGATACAGCTACCTATCAGAAAAGTTAAAAGGTATAGTCTGTTATGTGTGCTGATTGCACAGAAGGTGATTTAAACCTGAGTAAAACAGACAATCAATCTAAGTGCAGTATTTTCCATCTAAAAAAATTTAAAAATTTATGGTAGTTGCTCGTAAATCTACTGTTTCTACAAGGGGTAATTGGTTCCGGCGAGATTCTATCCTTTCTTTAGGAAGGCGACGCTCTGCGCCTATGGAGTCAGCAGCACGGAGCGCTTCTACACCAGTATCGTCTCCCAGACAACAGCGTTCCTCGAAAAATTTAGCGGTTTCTCCCACAAATAAGGCAGTTATAGCTAAATCGGTGAAAGAGTTGGGTAGACAACAATTACCAAATCTCAACGAGCAGTTGAATGCGAATCAAAAGAATCCGGGGGAAGGTTTTCTTGGACTTCCCACAATGCCTAATTCTGGAACTGCACCTTTGTGGTTGCTGCGCTTGTATACCTTTCATCGTTATTCGTCAGTTGTGGCGTTCTTGTTAGTAGCATCGACACTTGCTGTTTATGGTTGGACAGTCTATTCTCAAGAACTTTGGGGTCAGTCATATCGCAGACTGCAAAGCCTCCAACGTCATGAACGGCTGCTAACGACAACCAACGCGACGCTAAAAAATAAAATGGCTAATGAAGCAGAACAACCAACAGCAGGGCTGGTATCGCCAACTCCTGAAGGAATGATTTTCTTGCCTCCAGCATCTCAAAGTCCTAAGTCAGCATCGCCAAACACAACACCAAATTCTGAAACTCAACCGCAAACACTTTCGCCACTGGGATACTAATCCCTAAGAGTCATTTGTCATTTGTCATTAGTCATTAGGACTGAGACTTCTGGTTAATCACAAAAGGCAACAGACAAAGCGCAAAGTCTGAGCGGAGGTTTCCTCCGATCAGAACTTTGTAAGAGAGGACAAAGGACAAACCCAATGCAGAAGTCACCAAGCAAAACAAAATTCAGAAAGTTTCGGAATCCAAAATTTACAGGGCGACACAAGGGTGAGAAACGAGGGCTTTTAGGAAAATTAGCGTCTAGTATGCAAGACCAAACATCCAACACTAAGTCCCGACTGTTCATCGTTTGGGGCGTATTAATGGCATCAGGGTTGGGGTTGGCTATTAACTTGTATAATCTACAAATTGTCAAGGGGCCAAAGTTAACTGAGTATGCACGCAACCAGCAAATGGTGAATGTGCGACCTTTTATGCCCCGTCGCCCAGTGGTAGATCGCAATAGCGATCTGTTGGCTATTGACCGCCCTGTATATACTTTGTACGCTCATCCCAAGCTGTTTGATAAGTCTAATGAAGATATGGCAGAGCGACTTGCCCCAATTTTGGCAAAAGATACTGCTGAATTGGTGAAAACTTTTCAAAGCAAAAGAAGCGGAATTATACTTGCGCCAGCTTTACCAGAAGAAATTATCGATCGCGTCATTTCTTTGCGCTTAAATGGCTTGGAGTGGGCTCAAAAATACTCCCGATATTATCCGCCAGACGATTTGGTTGCTGATGTGGTGGGCTACGTAAACATTGACCGCCGCGGTCAAGCTGGTGTGGAATACTCTCAAGAGAAGTTGCTAGAACGTCCTGTGCAAACGGTGCGGCTCAGTCGGTCGGGAAATGGGGCCTTAATGCCTGATCGGGCGCCCGAAGGTTTTTTGCATTTTGATGATTTGCGATTACAACTGACTATCGATAGCCGTCTGCAACGAATTGCTCGGATTGCGCTCAAACAACAGATGGAGAAGTTTGCCGCCAAACGGGGAGCGGTAATTGTCATGGATGCATTGGATGGTTCCTTACTCGCCCTCGTTTCTCAGCCTACTTATAATCCTAATGAATATGCTAAATCTGATATTTCACTATTTAAAAACTGGACAGTAGCGGATCTTTATGAACCGGGATCGACTTTTAAGCCTTTGAATGTGGCGATTGCTCTGGAAAATGGCATCATCAAACCAGATGATATGTTTAATGACTCCGGTTCGATTCGAGTCGCTAATTACACCATCAAAAATGCGATGAATAATGGTAATGGGCGCATCAGCATTGCTCAGATTTTGCAATATTCTAGCAATATTGGCATGGTGCAAATTATCCAACGTTTAAAGCCTTCAATTTACTACAACTGGTTAGAACGCTTGGGGCTAGGACAAAAAGTTGATACAGATTTACCTTTTGAGGTTGGGGGACGGCTCAAAAGTCAAGAAGAATTTATCGCTTCGCCAATTGAACCAGCTACTACTTCCTTTGGACAAGGCTTTTCCATGACACCCTTACAGCTAGTGCAAATGCACGGTGCTTTAGCTAATGGCGGTAAGTTGGTTACACCCCATGTAGTTCGCGGGTTGATTGATAGCAAAGGGCAGATGCATGATTCACCCACTCATACTATCCCCCGGCAAATTTTCTCAACCGCAACAACTCAAAAGGTTGTGGAAATGATGGAAACTGTTGTTACTCAAGGCAGCGGTAAGCCGGCACAAATTCCAGGATATCGCATAGCTGGTAAAACGGGTACAGCCCAAAAAGCTAGTCCCAATGGCGGATATATCAAGGGTGCGAGAATGACCAGTTTCGTGGCTATTTTACCCGTGGAATCTCCTCGCTATGTAGTGTTTGCACTGGTGGATGAGCCAAAAGGAGAAAGTGCGTATGGTTCTACTGTCGCCGCGCCAATTGTGAAGTCGGTGATCGAAGCACTGATTCCTCTTGAGCAGATTCCGCCCAGTAAGGCAATCGAGCAACAGAAGGGAGTGCCGTAGGGCAGGGGAGCAGGGGAGCAGGGGAGCAGGGGAGCAGTAAGTCTTTCCCCTCTGCCCCTCTGCCCCTCTGCCCCTCTGCCCCTCTGCCCCTCTTCCCCATTCCCCATTCCCCATTTCTTAGAAACTTAATTTTTCTTTATAACCAGGGAAAGAGGTACAGAAAGCTACTGGTGTGGAAACCTAGATATTAGAGGTGAAAGTAATTTCTCACTTTTCCAAAGTACCGAAGATTCCATGCAAAGCAATTTAGTTATATTTCCTAAGACTGAGGCTGCGAAAAATAGCACGCAAACTAAAGAAAGGACAATTACCAAATACGACCGTGCTGAGGAGCAATTTATAGAACTGCTAGCAATGGATGATTTGGATCGTCAACTGGATGCAAAACCTTCAATAGCCAGTGAGTTTGAACAGGCGCTCTCTATGGCAATTGGGGCTGCTTATGGAAACGATCGCTCCGATCGACAGGCTCAACGTTTTCTCCAACGGATACTTTATCGTATTAATCGGCTAAAGCTGTTTTGGTACGACGATTTGCGGCATTATAACAATGAGCGATCGCTGTATTTGCGCTCATGCCGCGACCAAATTGAAGCTGCTTGGCAACAGTGGGAATTAGCAGAATTCGATGTGGCTGCACTGCAAGAATTGGATGTAAAACAAGCTTTAATTGAGCGTGCATCTGCTGATTTAAATCCGCCTTTGTCGGAGAGTAGCCGCTACATTCGTGAGGATATGACTGAAGCTGGTTATCGTCACTTGCTAGCGATCGGCTCCTTTGATGGCTTGGTTGAAGCTAGTCATCTTTCCCGCATTTTGGGTGGTGCTGCTAATGAAGTGCAGTGTACGCTGATGCGAGTACTAATAGAAGAATATGGCAATGGTCGTTTATCTCGCAAGCACTCAACATTTTTTGCCCAAATGCTGGCTGAATTTGGCATGAACACTGAACCAGAGGCATATTTCGATTTAGTACCTTGGGAAGTGTTGGCTTCGACAAATTATAACTTTCTGGTGACTGAGCGCAAACGCTATTTCTTGCGTTACAGCGGTGGGTTGACCTATTTTGAAGTGGCTGGCCCTGCGATTTACAAAAATTATCTGGTGGCGGCGCAACGACTCTTACTCTCAGAAGTCGCGGTGGGTTATTGGGAACTGCACATCAGGGAAGATGAACGCCACGGACGTTGGATGTTAGATGATGTGGCTTTGTCATTAGCAGAACGATATCCCAATGATGCATGGGAATTGCTGCTTGGATACGACCTGCAAAAACGCATGAGCGATCGCGCGGGGACGGCTGTTGTGCGATCGATACGCGAAGCAGAATAAGCCGCCTTATTCGTATCAGCAATCTAAAAAATCAAAAATAGCAAGTTATTATTAGCCTTTTAATTTGACATCCTTAAATCATTTTATTGCTAATCCACTTGCGCTCAGATTTCTTTAGCAATCCTTTGCTAAAGGAAGAGTTTTTATTGCCTGCATACAAGGTAACAAACAACCATCTATTACATTGATTATACCTTAAACCTGGAAGTGCAATCAAATGAAAGATATCTTTTTTTGCCCTGAAGAATCTAATTTCTACTCAAACTGCTTAGAAAGCTTTGTGATCAGAAATTGTAAAAATTCTGAATCTATTGTGGAGTTTGGCTCAGGAGATGGTAGCCCTGTAATTAATTCTTTATTAAGAAACAACTTTGATGGTGTCATCCAGGGATTTGAATTAAATACTTCTGCATGGAAAGTTGCAAATTCAACCATTGATGAATACAATCTCACTAATAAATACATCATCCACAATTCGTCTTTGTTTAATTCTTCTCAACCCGACGCCGAGTATCTTGTAGCTAATCCGCCCTATCTCCCCGCACCAGATAACGATATTTATATGCCACTTTTATTTGGGGGTGTAGATGGAGCCACAGTTACCAATGAGCTTTTATCGTTAGGTTATGAAAATGTATTGGTTTTAATATCTAGCTTTTCTAATCCAATCAATACATTGAACATAGCAAAACAAAATGGTTATTATGTTCAAAACTTCATGGTGTTACCTTTGCAGTTCGGCTACTATAGCTCTGACCCCAAGGTGAAGAAGCACATCGAAAAACTTCAAAAAAATCAGATGGCATTTTATTCTGGCGATTATTATTTTTTAGCTGGAGTTTTATTTAAAAAATCCCAGGAGTCTGTAATTGATTTATCTAATCAATTAGCTCAGGTGATGACTAGTTTGTGAAAATAAAGAACAACTTAAGTGATGTTATCCCTTGCATAAAGTACAGATGTGTCTCTAAGCCACGCTTCGAGACATATCCTCAAAGATTTTCAACGAGCATTTTTATAAATCCAAATTCCCAAATAATCATTTTGTCTGCTTGAAGTTATTGCGTTAACTTCTTTGTTGTATGGCTGCACTTTTAGAGTGAGGTTTGCGCTTAAGTGCTGTAAATAAAATTACACCAGCGCCGAACGACAAAATAGGAACACCTGAAGTTGGTTCAGCTATAGAAACAGATGAGATTGGTGTCAACAGGAAGGCGTGTAATTCACCATTAACTGCACCACGACCGACAATTTGTCCATTATTATTAATGGCAGATGCAGCTGTTAAGGTAAAGCCACCCTCTGAACCAGGAGCAATCAGCTTATTTAAGTCGTACAGAGTGTTATCACTATAAAGAAAAGCCCGCAAACCGTTGCCATCTGCGGCAAAAAAGTTATTGTTAGTGCCAGAAAACCCGACTACTTGACCTAAATTATTGATTCCCAAACCAGCACTAAACAAATCTGTAGGATGTAACCTACCGAGGTCTTGGAGTCCTATGCTGGAACTGTACAGAAAAGCACGAGTATCATTTACGCCAGTAAGTCCCGAACTACCAACTACTTGTCCTGAGTCATTAATATCGTTTGCTTGACTGTATCTGTCACCAGGGAGGGTACCGAGATTAGTGATTATACCCTTGTCGGATAAAAAGGCTCGGCCGGAAGAACCGAAAATGCCAACTACCTGGCTTAGATTATTTATGCCATAGGCAACATAATTTTCTTTTAAATTATTGTTAATAATAGTCGTCGTACCATTGCTGTATTGGAAAGCGGCTCCGTTGGGAAAGGCAAGTTTTGGAAATATACCGCCACCAGTTGTACCGCCAACTACCTCACCTGAGTCATTGATAGCATAAGGAATGCCTTTAAGACCGATATTTTGCGTTATTCCATCACTGTAAATAAAGACGTTATTATCACTGTCGGTCTTACCAATGGAATTACCGACTACTTGCCCCAAGTTATTGATACCACTCACTGCAAGTACATTATCGCCAGGCAACGGACTAATTTTTTTGAGCGAACCATTACTGTAAAAAAAAGAACTGTCCAAAGAATTAATCGCTACTTCACCTGAGTCATTAATGTCTGTAGCATAACTGTAGGCTTCTTCTGTAAGATTGCCTAAGTCAGTAACTGAGTATAAAGATACCGCCAATGCGGACTTGGATGCAGTCAGACTGATTGCAGTGAAGGTTATTGCTGTTATACAGGATTTCCACTTAAGTAAAACCATGTTACCTTGCCGTGATTTTCTATTCCCCTACCAAATTACCACTGAACTGTAGGGTGGCAAGCTGCCGTATCTGGGTAATCGCTAAATACGCCATCAACACCTAAGCTGAAAAATAGTTCATATTCGCCTTGGGGATTTCCTTGAAAATCCAGTGGCAAAAAACAGTCTTCATTGCGGAAAGTCCAGACATGAACCAGCAAACCAGCCGCATGAGCATCTATTACTAAAGATGTAGGCGATCGCAATTTACCATTGTTGTCTCTGGGAACCAGTAAATTTTTATGAATTCCAATCGCTTGTGCATATTTGGCAATTTCTTTTAAACCTGATGCGGTGACTAAATCTGTATAGGTGCGATCGCAGCCGCTAACGACAAAATCATAAGGTTTACCGCTGTTATTCAGCAATTGCACTAAAGGTAAATCAGTCTTTGTGGATAAATCTTGTAAATTACCTACTTCAAAAGACTGAATGAAAACAGGTGCGTTAGCTCCTTGATAACCGTTGGCTGTTAAAGTTGCAAGTAGGGGTGCTTCTAAGGCTAACCCAATAGATTGAAAGTAAGTTGGGTGCTTAGTTTCCGGGTAAATGCCAATTGTGCGATTAATTTCGCCACTTTTAACCTTGACTAAATCGATAATTTCTTGCAGTGTAGGGATTTCAAAAAGTCCATCATAGGCGGTATTTTGCGATCGCAGTTGGGGAATTCGCTCTTTAGCTCGTAGTGTTTTCAGTTCTTTTAGGGTAAAGTCTTCAGTAAACCAGCCAGTTTTTGTTTCGCCATCAATTATTTTAGTGGTTTGCAGATGAGCAAATTCTGAATGGCTTGCAACGTCGGTGGTTTCAGAAATCTCATTTTCGTGACGAGCAATTAAAATACCATCTTTAGTGGAAACTAAATCAGGTTCAATATAATCAGCCCCAAGTGCGTAGGCGCAGCCCGCCGTAGGCATCGCTAATTCATAAGCAGCTAAAGTATGTTCTGGACGATAGCCGCTAGCACCTCGGTGTGCAATGATAATTGGAGATGTATCTTGCAATGTTGTAGTCATTACTTTACTCACCTAAGTAGGACAACGTAAACAATTAAAGGTTTCTAGTGAGGGCTTTGCTACTCAACCTACAACTATTTTTCACTTAATTTTAAATAAGTTAAAACAAATAAAACTCTCTTTAGATAGTTGTAATTTTTCATTAGTAATAGTTTCAAGAGTCTTTACATTTAATAATATAGTTATGTTCATTCCCACTGAATTATTTGTTGGCTGATAGTTTAATTATTCAAACCTACGGCATTACTACACTAAATCGATAAAGTTTTAGTAATATTTGAAAAACTAATATCGAACAATAAGTATTGCTATTAAATAATAAATCTGTCATATTTAAGAATCTTATTTGATCCCTCCTTTAATCCTATTGTGTTTAACACATCCTATAGGATTAATATTTGTCTTTTCAAAAAACTCAGTATATATCTATTTTTTTCTTCCGTGTTCCTTACCTATGCAAGTAAATTCAGAAATCAAATCGGATTTATAGATAATTAATTTGTTTCATTGTTCGCTAATAGGAATTAGATCGTGAATAGTCTACAATCTGCTCAACCTCCAAAACTTGATAGTTGTAACAACCAAGCGATCCTCAATTACTTTGAGAATGCTTGGCAACTGGAAGATATATTATTGAAAAGTCTAGTTGGGGAAGAGACATTTTATCTCAATCCTGACCCTTTGAGAAATCCTCTAATTTTTTATCTGGGACATTCGCCTGTTTTCTACATCAATAAATTAATTCAGGTGGGGTTATTAGAAAAACGCCTCAATCCAGAGTATGAAATTTTGTTTGAAATTGGAGTCGATCCAGAAAAACCAGAGGAGTTGAATGCAGCGATCGCTCATTTGGAATGGCCGCAAGTTGCACAGACTTGGGAGTATCGAGAACAAGCATATTCTGTAATTTCTGAAGTAATTAAAACCACCCCAATTACTCTGCCAATTCATCCCAATCATCCCCTTTGGGCTTTAATGATGGGGATGGAACACCAGCGTATCCACATTGAAACTTCTTCGATGTTAATTCGCCAATTGCCAATTGAGAGAGTGAAACGTCCTCAAAATTGGCAATATGCCCCTTTTAATGGTTACACTCCTCAGAACGAGACGATCGAAGTTGCTGGCGGGGTAGTAAAACTTGGTAAAGCCTTAGATGATTCAACTTATGGATGGGATATTGATTATGGCGATCGCATTGTTGAAGTTGCACCTTTTTTAGCCAGTAAATATCTGATTACCAATGCTGATTTTATCTATTTTGTTAAGGCTGGTGGCTACGAAAATCAAGAATATTGGGATGAAGACTCTTGGAATTGGAAAACTCGATACGGTATTCAATGCCCTAAATTTTGGTTACATGAAAACGGTAGCTACAAATATCGAGCTATGTTTGATGAAATTGACTTACCCCTAGATTGGCCTGTGGAAGTCAATCATTATGAAGCAATAGCTTATTGTCGTTGGCAAGGGAAAGATACTCGTTTAATGAGTGAAGCAGAATACCATTTAGCAACTTATGGTAATAGTTTATTAGATGATGTAGAAAATTATAATCTCAATTTAAAATTTGGTTCCCCTAGTCCCGTTGGGATGTTAGAAACAGCCAAAAGCTCTTCGGGATTGTATGATTTGCGTGGGAATGTTTGGGAATGGTTGAGTAATAACTTAAACCCTCTTCCAGGGTATCAGCCTCATTTCCTTTATGAAGATAATTCTGCGATATTTTTTGACGATCAACATCAAATGATGTTAGGAGGATGTTGGATAACTAATGGTACAGAAGCTTTAAAATATTACCGCAACTGGTTCCGTCCAAATTTTTATCAGCACGCTGGTTTTCGGATTGTTCAAGATATTAAACATTAACAGAATATGCCTCAGTCACATACTATAAGGTTACAGAGATGCAAAAGATTTTGAATTTCTGTTCTGATCTCGAATTCTATTTCAAGATTGCTATTAGTTGTACGATTGTTCAGCAGATATTCTCTTTGCTTTTAAACAATATCGAGATCGACTTTATAACGGAGGTGCTGTTATACTGGTTCCTTGGTTCTATCTCATTTTATAGTATTGGCATTTTCATTGAAAAAGGAATCAAAAGTAACGATGTTTTAAGAGATAAACTGACGGCAAGGGTTAAGAAAGTCAAAAATCAAGCATTTCCTTCCTTTACTGTAAAAGGCATCATTACAGGAGAAATTAAAGCTTTTCTGTCAGCATTAATAATTCTATATCTAGCTCCAGAGGTTCATAGAGGAAATAGCTTACTCCTAAATCTTGGATGGTTCTTGATGAGAATAGTTGCTGCTGATTTCTGTTTTTATGTTGCTCATCGACTCTTACACACAAGATTTTTGCAGAAAATCCATCTTAAACATCATGAGTTTCGTGACTCATCAAGTTTTGTTGCTGGACACAAGAGTTTGGTTGAATATATTATTGTTGCCATCGCTGATGTTTTGCCTATTTTTATATTTGGATATGACATCACTCAACTGTGTGCATGGAGCGTTATAGGCAATGCTTACAACTTAGAAGGTCATAGTTCTTTGTCAATATTTTTCATTCCATCAGATTTCCACGATCTTCATCACACTTGCTTTAATGGAAACTATGGCATTCAGGCATTTTGGGACAGAGTATTCAACACACTGAATCCTCCTACCAAGAAGCCGGGAATTATGTTTCCTATGACTTTTATCGATTATATAACTATTAAGTCATCTATTAATAATGACACTGAAAAAATATAATTCAACTAAATAAAAAATCTACTATAGCATTTCGTAATTATACAAAAGTCTTAGGGGATTGAGGGCGGCGTTCTAGAAGCCCTATGCCCTATATATACACAACTAATTGGCAGAGACTATTAGTCAATGGCTCTCACAGTTCTCATGCAAATATCTGGAGTTGAGTAATTACGGCATTGTTAGCAGATTTGGGCAAATTAGGCAATCAATTAAATTTTGTCTTTAGGATACTTCTTAAAATGACAAAAAATGATATTATCAAACGCCGCGTTTGAGATGCTTCCTTACATTTGGAATTATCTAGTTGCTACCCATTTAATGATATAGTTTTTGTTAATCCCGGATTTTTAGTGATTACAAATCCTGAATATAAGACAGCTAACAATCCAATTTTGATTGGATTAATACGAGCTTCCTTTACTTTTTAATTGCAATGTGGAAAAAGATATGAAATTATGAAAATTGAGTTACTAGAACTTCGCCAACTAAGATGCTTAGATTCTGAAGGTACGGACAGGACGGAAAACCAATATTATTTATGCGATCGCATTCTCTATGGATGTAAAGAAACATTATTCAATCAATTACTTTAATGCAATCTGAAAATACGTTGCGTTTCAAAGGAATAATGCTACTTATCCTTGTTAATGTAATCGGTGCTACAACTTTTCCATTGACTAAAGACATCGTTAGTAACCTTTCACCCAGTGTATTGATTGCCAGCCGCTTTATCATTGCCGCAGCATTTTTTACCCTAAATTTACGTAATCTTAATAAACTTTTACTTCGTGATGGTACAGTACTAGGGCTTTTGCTTTTCTTTTACTTAGCTATAGAAACAATTGCACTCAAGACTATACCAGCAAACCGAGCGGTATTCATTGCCAGTTTGAACACGCTCATCGTCCCGCTACTAGAATGGCTTAGTGGTCAGCGCGTACTGTTGAGAACTTTCCTAGCTGCTGGAGTAGCTGTAATTGGCATTGGTGTGATGTTTTGGGAAGGGGGAGAAGTAGGAATTGGCGATCTGTTGATGTTCGTTGATGCTTTTGTCTATGCAGCCTACATACTTTTCCTAGAGCGAGCTGCGCCCCGTCACCCGACTTTAACACTTACTAGCGTTCAACTTTTGTTCATTGCAACGGTAGGGGTACTCTGGAGTAACACACAAATCTTTAACCAATTTGAAGTAATTCGCCAGCACTGGGGAGCGATTCTCTACTTAGGGCTGTTGGCGACTGCTGCTGTCATCTGGCTTCAAACAATGGCACAGCAATGGGTTTCATCTGACGAAGCTGCTTTACTTTTTACACTTGAGCCATTGTTCGCCACAATTTTCTCGTTTTGGCTACTTGGAGAACATCTGGGAATACGCGGTTTAATTGGCGCGATTCTTGTCTTAGTTGCTCTGGTTCTAAGCCAAAGCTCTCAAAAGATTGAGCCGGAAGGAAAAGTTGAGGTACAGAGCGGTTAACGGACTGTTACCTCGAAAGTGAAATTTAACTAAGCCAAGTTTGAAACTTGGAAGTTGCAAGAAATTAAAACATAGTGGGTTTTTATCTATGACTACAGTGGAGTCGATTTCAGCTGCAAAGCTCAATTCTCATGTCACGATTCAGGAAACAGCAAAAGGACGAGGAGTATTTGCTAGCAAAAAATTTGTCCAAGGGGAAACTGTCGTGGTGGGTATGCAAATTGAAGCAGTTCCTGAACGAACAATGTATACATTTCAGATGGATTTTAATTTACATGTCCACCTAGATGAGCCTTCTTGGATTATTAACCATTCTTGTAATCCAAATACTGGGGTAAGGAACAATCAGTTTGGAGGATATGACTTCGTTGCTTTGTGCGATATCGAAGCAGATGAAGAAATTACCTGGGACTATGAAACCACTGAATATGAATTAATTGTTGTCTTCGGGTGCTTGTGCGAATCTCCATCTTGTCGAGGAAAAACATTAGGATTCAAATTCCGGGAACAAATACTGCGCGATCGCTACGGAGAGTACGTTGCAGATTATCTCAAAACTCAAAGCAAATAATGTTTAGACATCTCCAGAAATTAAATATGCCGTAACCAGAACCCTTGTCGAGACGTAACCAGTGCTACGTCTCTACTTTTTTTGGAGATGTCTGATGTTATTTTTTTGCTTAAGCCTTTTTCAACCAGCTAAACATAGCGCGTAAATCTTTACCAACTTCCTCAATTTTGTGTTCAGCTTCTTTACGACGCATGGCGGTAAATCCTGGTTTACCAGATTGGTTTTCGAGAACGAATTCTCGTGCAAATTGCCCAGATTGAATTTCGCTGAGAATCTTCTGCATTTCAGCTTTGGTTTGTTGGGTGACAATCCGCGGGCCACGCGTATAATCGCCATATTCAGCCGTGTTAGAAATGCTGTCGCGCATTTTGGCTAAACCACCTTCCACAACCAAGTCAACAATCAGCTTGACTTCATGCAGACATTCAAAATAAGCCAATTCTGGTTGATAACCAGCTTCTACCAAAGTTTCAAATCCGGCTTTGATTAAAGCACTCAAACCACCGCACAATACCGCTTGTTCGCCAAATAAATCGGTTTCAGTTTCTTCGCGGAAAGTAGTTTCGAGAACACCGGCGCGAGTACCACCGATACCTTTAGCATAAGACATGGCGCGATCGCGTGCCTGACCACTGGCATCTTGATAAACTGCAAACAGCGCTGGTACACCTTCACCCTGTTCATAAGTCCGCCGTACCAAATGCCCCGGCCCTTTTGGTGCTACCATCACCACATCTACGTTAGCCGGTGGTACAACTTGCCCAAAGTGAATATTGAAGCCGTGGGCAAAGGCTAACACATTCCCTTCTTGCAGATTTGGTTCAATCTCGTTTTTGTAAATCGTTTTTTGGACTTCATCAGGTAACAAAATCATGATAAAGTCAGCAGCATTGGCAGCATCTGCGACATTCTTCACAGTTAACCCAGCAGCTTCAGCTTTTGCTACTGACTTACTACCCGGATATAGTCCCACAATCACATTCAAACCACTATCTTTGAGATTGAGAGCGTGGGCATGACCTTGAGAACCATAGCCGATGATAGCAATAGTTTTTCCAGCCAAAAGGTCTAAATTGGCATCTTCGTCATAGTACATCCGGGCCATAGAAGCATCTCCTGTCAGCAAGCATCGTCATTAATTCGCAGGCTTACGATTGTACCTCAAATTGAGTAACCACAGATTAACTGTCAACCATTAAATTTATCCGTTTGAACTCAGGGGGAGTGTTTACGATGGCAATAATCGAGAAAAAGGCCAAGTTGATGAGCGATACTGCAATGGTGGCGATCGCCTTACCGAGAAAGAATGGCGGATTATTCTCAACAAAACCATCAACTGTAATGGTGCTGAACTAGCAAGAATGGTAGAAAAAGCAGCGCGTGCATTATTTCATCAGGGACGGGAAATTCAGATTGGTTTGTCCGAACTTTTGGAACAAAGGGAAATGATAGTACCACTCTACGTTTAGGGATACCGACAGAATACTGGCTATAGAAAATCGAGCTAAGTATATTTGCCAACCAGCATCGACAAAAGACTCTTTGGTTTTCGCTCCAGCGATTACTACGTATTGGGGAGAACCCTGCGTTCACAGTTAACCCAACATTGAGCAGATACCTGTGGGTCTCCAACTCATAAGAGGCTATTTATCGCGTCTCCCAAAAATGAGTGAAGCAGCTATATATGCTGTCATTTAAGACGACGGATACCATGAATAAATTCTACACTACCAAAGGCTTGTTTATCTGCTTTTTACGGGTATCTACGGTTGGTGCAATGTGAGAGATAGAGGATAATCAACCTAAAATTACTCGAAAGTATATGACTTATAGCAAAAGCCAAGCAAAAGAGTACATCCTACAATCACAAGGGGTATTATCACTGATTTCTTTAACAAATCCTTCTTATTCTTATGCTGATTGGAAAAGAGCAATCAAGGCTTTTGAACTATGCTCAAAAGCTATTGAGGTAGATCCATACTTGGCAGAAGCATATTTTGGTAGAGCATCATGTAGCCAATTATTTATGAATATGATTGCTCGTGGATCTCAAGTAATTCAAGAGTATGGGGATAAGAATATTAGTTTAGAGAAAGAAAATACCTTTATTCAAGACCTCATTAAAGCTGAACAATTAGGTAGTTATGAAGCTAAATTTGTACTAGAAAATGATCCAGATGTTTCTCGACTTAGGGATATTTATAAGAGTAAGAATTCTTCTCATAAAAATCTTACAAATGTAAGCACTAATTCGCAAACTACTAATTCACAAACTACTAATTTACAGACTACCAATTCACAGACTGCCAATTCACAGACTACTAATTCACAGACTACCAATTCACAGACTACTAATTCACAGCAAGGAGATTGCTTTATTGCCACAGCAGCTTATTCATCTACAGAACACCCTGATTTAGATACTTTTAGAAACTTTAGAGATAGTGTATTGCTCAGTAATTCTTTCGGAACATTTTTAGTTGCTTTATATTACAAGATAGGGCCAAGGCTAGCTAAATATGTGAAAAGAAATAAAAGTCTACAGATCATGTGTAGAAATTTACTATCTAATTTTGCGAGATTTCTGAGAAAAATCTAAGAAATTGTGTTTTTAAAAATATAAAATAAGTGATTGTTTATTTAGAAGTTAAATCATGAATAAGATTATTACTCAAATGTACTATCAACTTTGCTTAAAGATTAATTTAAGTGATACAGAAGAGGGTGGATACTTACTTATAGATACTTATAACTTTAATCCTCAATTAGAGAAGGGTGATGTTGTAAACATTGAAAACTGGAAGACTAGTGTTATAAATGAACATCAGGAAGGAATAGAAATAGGAAAACAAACCTTCTCGTTTACAGCACAAGTATTAGATATTCAGAAAACAGTTGTACGAAATAATCAATACATAGTCAACATTATTTTGGAATCACCTGACAGGGAAATTATAAAGCAGCTAATAAACGCTTTAATATCAAGTAAGTCAGAGAAGTTGTTTAGTAAGTTGAGAGAAATTTTAGTGTAAGTTAGAGACTATTTATAAAGTAAATCTTATTGTCTAAAACTTATAGTCATTTTCCATTTCTCCTTAGTTAGTTTTTAGCCTGTTGGCATAGCTATCACAGCGATTCGAGCGCAACCGTCACGGCGTACTCGTAGGTAAAGCTGTTTTACAAATAACCTGTATTTTAGTATCTATTGTTTCTGCTTAAGATATTTATAATACTGTCCGGCTTACGCAGTTGAAATTGAACCACGATGGTAGTACTACAGCAAGTTAATCATCCAATCTCATTTCTTCTTAAACGTTTATACTTTAATTTCTCAACACTATATAATAAATTGCGTTTTACCCTTATCCTCGGTTTCGGGTAAAACACTCCCTTTGAGGTTGGCTTTCATGGCAAAGAAAATTGCATTTGGTTGGTATGGCGGCAAGTACAGTCATTTAGACTGGCTTTTACCCTTGTTGTCAAAAACGACCCACTACTGCGAACCCTTTGGCGGTTCAGCAGCCGTGTTGTTGAACCGGGAGCCTTCGCCTGTAGAAACCTACAATGATATTGATGGGCAGTTAGTCAACTTTTTTCGCGTACTACGCGACCAAAAAGACCAACTCATCGAAGCGATTGGGTTAACGCCGTTTTCGCGTGAAGAATTTCGGATTGCCATTGCCAAAGAAGAAGAGAGTTTATCAGACTTGGAAAAGGCTAGACGATTTTTCGTCCGGGCGCGACAAGTGAGGACGGGCTTGGCACAAACCGCCAGTGTTGGACGATGGGCGCACTGCAAACTTACTAGCCGCGCTGGAATGGCTGGTGCAGTTTCCCGGTGGCTTGGTAGTGTTGAGGATCTGCCCGAAATCGTGCAACGGTTGCTACGGGTGCAAATTGAGAACGACCGAGCAATTGATATTATTCGACGGTACGATAGTCCAGAAACATTATTTTACTGTGACCCTCCCTACCCGCACGATTCCCGTGGGGATAGCAAGGCTTACGCTTATGAAATGACCGACGACCAGCATCGGCAACTAGCGGATGTTTTGCGTTCAGTTAAAGGTAAAGTTGCCCTTTCAGGCTATGATTGTTCCTTGATGCAGGAACTTTACGGTGACTGGAACTGCATTAAAGCGCCCGTGAAACACTGCCATTCCATCAAGCAGTTACGGCAAGAAGTACTTTGGCTCAATTATGACCCTCAAGCCTCCACACTTACTGTTGAAGAAATCGCTCCATGTCCACAACCCCAGCAGCTATCCTTGATGTAGCCTTACAAAAAGCCGAAGCATCGATAGTCCAACCCATTGTCACCAATCCCAGCATTGCCGAAAAAATTGACTATGTATCGCGCTATGTAGGCAATCGTGCTGTAGTTCGTTTGTTGCTGGCCTGCTCTTTGGCAGCAATTCACCGTGGGAATGTTGATATCCGCAAGCCTTACACCGAAATAGGCACACCAGATGCTTACTCTGGACGCTACTACGATGAAAGTTACATCACAGCATTCATTAACCAGCACGAGTTGCCCTGTAATCCCACTACCGCGTTCCTCACCCCTGCCCTACGTAACCGCAACATCACCTTAACCCCAGCAGTGAATCTGGTGGGACGACCGCCTAAACTCTACGAAGTCGCCCTGCAATTACTTGATGATGTTCATGAAGGCAGAATAACTGCTGAGGAACTGCTAGCCCAAACTATTCGCTGTCTAATTATTGCTCGGAACGAGAAGCGGCAGCGCATGGAAACACTACTAGCCGACCTGAAGAAGTCGGAAGACGCAATACCTTTGTCAACAGAGGAAATTATCACACTCCTGAAACAGCATTTGGCTTGCCGAGGTTCAAGCCGTCTTCCTGTACTAATTGTTGCTGCTGCCTATCAAGTAGCAGAACAATATATTGGAGAGCGTTTTTTACTTCTAGAATCCCACAATGCAGCAGATGAGCAGACAGGTGCTTTGGGAGATTTGGAAATTACTTTAGTTGATGACGAGAAGGTGATTACCAGCTATGAAATGAAGACCCGACGTGTCACCTTAGCAGATATTGACCGTGCCTTACAAAAAATCAACAGCACAGGCAAACGGGTTGACAACTATATTTTTATTACGACGGATGCGATAGAAGAAGGTATTCAGGAATATGCCTCAAGTATGTACGACCGTACAGATGGTATAGAGATTGTGGTTTTGGATTGTATCAGCTTTGTACGTCACTTTCTGCATTTGTTCCATCGGCTACGATCGCAATTTTTATCAGCCTACCAACAGCTAGTGTTAACAGAACCAGACAGTGCCGTTAACCAACCTCTAAAAGAAGCTTTTTTAGCATTGAGACAGGCTGCTGAAAGTGCCAGAGAATTTTGACCGACAAGATCCCGTAGGGGATTCTGAATTGGTATAAAGGCAGATTTGCACTGGCGATCGCAGATCCAACTTGTTTTCAAAATCAAACAATTTCAAAAATATCAACTACCAGAAAGCAATTTTACTACCCTACTGGCAAACAGACTCTGTTGCAGATATTTTTTGAAATAATCGTCAAATGACTTGCTAATAATATTTTTGAGATATCTCATCAAGATGAATTTTCATTCTCTGTAAATAAAAATGACTAACCCTGTTACATAAATCGCAACAATACAGGCTTTGAGTTTTTATTCAGTAATACTGGGGTTAACTTCATCCATCTGAGGATAGATTATGTATACTTCGACGAAATTACCGCGCACATCTGCTTTGTTTATAAGTGCGTTATTAGGAGGGGTGATTTTCACCAGTTGCGCTTCTTCGGATCGGTCAACAAATCAGTCTGCACCTCAAATTGCAGGCGATGGCTCGGTAAATCAATTAACTGCCCGTGAAAACAGTATTTCCCAAAAGGCGGAAGCTGCACCAATAGGGCGTTCTCGTCCCCAACTCATCAAAAAAGCAGCAATCTCTTTGACTGTCAACTCTGTAGATCGAACTGTCGATGCTGTTTCGCAAATTATCAATCAACAGCAAGGGGATTTAATCGGGCTGAAACAACAACAACCCAAAAATGACAACCCGCGTTACACAGCAACAATTCAATTGCGGATACCAGAGAATCGGCTAGAACCTACTTTAGAACAACTAGCTAAATTAGGCACTGTTGATAGTCGTAATATTACTGCCGAAGATGTAGGCGATCGCCTGGTGGATATCCAAGCCAGATTAACCAATTTGCAAAAAACTGAAGCCAATTTGCAAAAAATTATGGATCGGGCTGGTTCTGTGAGAGATGTGCTTAGTGTTGCCCAAGAACTGAGTAATGTCCGACAAACAATAGAACAAATTGATGCCCAACTCAAAAGCTTACAAAATCAAGTTGCTTATTCCACCATTACGCTGAATCTAGAAGCAGCAGTTTCTAGTACCAGCCCCCAACCTGCCTTGGGTTTGCAAGTTAAGGAAACTTGGAATAACTCTACCCATTCTTTGAGTGCATTTTCCGTTGGCTTACTTAAACTGGGTATTTGGTTAATTGTTTACAGCCCCTATTTGTTAATTTTTGTTGCTCTTGTCTATGGCTTTAGGCGTTGGCGGCGAACTCATTCACCACGTTTGCCACAAACACCAGAGTCAACTATTTCTGATTAAAATTGCATAAATTCTACATCTACCTTTGATAAATCTACACAGATAAACAGGGATTGAAAGATTCCAAACTCTTATTGTCTGTACCTTTCTCTTAAAAATTTTTGTTTATCCTGTAGTCTCGATTACTTTAATACTTTTTCAAATGTAAAGAGCAATACAAAATATATGATGACAATTTTGATACAAATCTGTTAAGAATAGTTACAATAGTCGGCATACTGGATAATATTTCTTATGGTAAATTCACTTGACAATAATCCACCCCATCAAGTAGTTATTGTTGGCGGTGGTTTTGGTGGACTTTATGCAGCAAAAACACTCGCCAAGGCGGCAGTAAACGTTACTCTAATCGATAAACGTAACTTTCATCTATTTCAACCCCTTTTATATCAAGTCGCCACAGGTGCGCTATCTCCTGCTGATATCTCCTCACCGTTGCGTTCTGTACTCAGCAAGAGCAAGAATACGAAAGTGCTGCTGGGAGAGGTGAATAATATCGATCCAGAAGCGCAGAAAGTGATTGTGGGCGATGAAGCAATAGCTTACGATACGTTAATTGTCGCCACAGGTGCAAAGCATTCCTACTTTGGCAAAGATAACTGGGAAGAATTCGCCCCAGGCTTGAAAACAGTAGAAGATGCCATAGAAATGCGTAGCCGGATTTTTTCAGCCTTTGAAGCCGCAGAAAATGAAACCGATCCAGAAAAACGCCGTGCTTGGTTAACTTTTGTAATTGTGGGTGGTGGCCCAACAGGTGTAGAGTTAGCTGGTGCGATCGCAGAATTGGCAAACCAAACTCTCAAAGAAGATTTCCGCAACATCGACACATCAGAAGCCAAGATTTTACTATTAGAAGGTTTGGATCGGATTTTGCCACCCTTTGCACCAGAGTTATCACAAGAAGCGGAAGCATCCTTAACGCGGTTGGGTGTGGTTGTCCAGACAAAAACACTGGTAACGAATATTGAAAATGATACTGTTACCCTCAAACAAGGCGATGAAGTTAAAGAAATTGCCTCAAAAACGGTATTATGGGCAGCAGGTGTAAAAGCTTCCGCAATGGGCAAAGTGCTAGCAGAACACACAGGTGCTGAGTGCGATCGCGCTGGACGGATTATTGTTGAACCTGACTTGAGTATTAAGGGACATCCCAATATTTTTGTAGTTGGCGACTTAGCAAATTTTTCTCATCAAAATGGTAAACCCCTACCTGGTGTTGCACCTGTAGCGAAGCAAGAAGGTGAATATGTAGCAAGATTAGTGCAACAGCGGCTTGCAGGTAAAAGTTTGCCACCTTTTGCTTATACCGATCATGGTAGTTTAGCGATGATTGGGCACAATTCTGCTGTAGTCGATTTGGGCTTTATCAAGCTGAAAGGTTTCTTTGCATGGCTGTTTTGGCTGGTGATTCACATCTACTTCTTAATTGAATTTGACAACAAATTAGTAGTAATGATTCAGTGGGCATGGAATTACTTTACCCGTAATCGCGGAGCAAGATTGATTACAGGGAAAGAATCAATTACGGAGTTTGTAATTAGCGATCGCAACAGTTATTCAACCGATAATAAACAACCAGTAAATGTCTGATTGGACATTGGGCATGGGGCAGAGGGGCAGGGAGCAGAGGAGAAAGAGATAATTCTTTGATTCTCCCCCTTGCCCCCTGCACCCTGCTCCCCTGCCTCTTCCCCACTCCCCACAACAAAGTTATCGCCCTCATAAATTAGCAGTAAGCTATTTGAGGGCGTTTTTCATAATCTACATAATGGCAACTATTAACGACAACTACCTGAAGCTGAAAGCGGGTTATCTGTTTCCAGAAATTGCTCGGCGGGTGAATGCCTTTGCAGAGGCGAACAGTAATGCTAAAATAATCCGGCTGGGCATTGGCGATGTTACCGAACCTCTGCCGGAGGCTTGCCGCACAGCGATGATTAAAGCTGTGGAAGAAATGGGCGATCGCAATACCTTCAAAGGCTACGGTCCTGAGCAAGGCTACGCATGGTTGCGGGAGAAAATTGCTACTCAAGATTTCCAAGCACGGGGAGCCGATATAGATGCCTCGGAAATCTTTATCTCCGACGGTTCCAAGTGCGACACGGGCAACATTCTGGAAATCTTTGGTCATGACAATATAATCGCCGTTACTGACCCAGTTTACCCTGTGTATGTAGACACTAACGTTATGGTGGGAAATACTGGGGATGCCAATGATAAAGGCGAATTTGAGGGTTTAGTTTATCTGCCAATTACGGCTGATAACAACTTCACCGCCGAGATTCCCTCAAAGAAAGTCGATTTAATTTATCTCTGCTTTCCCAATAACCCCACTGGCGCGACTGCTACCAAAGAATATCTCAAAGCATGGGTAGACTATGCCAAAGCTAATAACTCGATTATTTTCTTTGATGCAGCCTACGAAGCTTACATTACCGATCCGTCGATTCCCCACTCAATTTATGAAATTGAAGGTGCAAGAGAAGTTGCGATCGAATTTCGTTCTTTTTCCAAGAATGCAGGTTTTACAGGAACCCGTTGCGCCTTAACTGTCGTACCGAAGACACTCACAGCAAAAGCCGCCGATGGTTCCGATGTCGAACTATGGAAACTCTGGAATCGCCGCCAGTCTACCAAATTCAACGGTGTTTCTTATATCATCCAACGAGGAGCCGAGGCGGTTTATTCTGAAGAAGGACAAGCGCAAATCAAAGGATTGGTGAATTTCTATCTCGAAAACGCCAAAATTATCCGTGAAAAACTCACAGCCGCCGGATTATCAGTTTATGGAGGCGTGAATGCACCTTACGTTTGGGTAAAAACGCCTAATGGTTTATCCAGTTGGGAATTCTTTGATAAGCTGCTGCAAACTGTCAACGTTGTCGGAACCCCTGGTTCTGGCTTTGGTGCTGCGGGTGAAGGTTACTTCCGCATTTCGGCGTTTAACAGCCGGGAGAATGTGGAAGAGGCGATGAAGCGGATTGCCGAGAAGTTTAAAGTGTAGAGCGATCGCTTTTGTTAAACTCAATCTATTAATCTAAAGGTTACGGTGGGCTATATTATCCACCGCAACCTGATAGATAATTATTGAGTATTTAGCTTATTGATATTTTGGTTATGACTGCTGCTATCCCCGTTTTCAAAGCTGTTAGCCAGATGCAGTTAGCACCTGGTAGCGCGGTGACTATTCCTGATGTTAGCTGGCAAGAATTTGAATCTATTTTAGAAGAATTGGGACAAAAAAGAACTACACGAATTGCCTACAGCCAGGGTACTTTAGAAATTATGGCTCCTTTACCAGAACATGAAATTCCCAAAGATTTAATTTCTGATATTGTCAAAATATTGCTAAAGGCTAAAGATATCAGATATCAACCTTTTGGTTCCACCACCTTTAAAAGGCAAGATGTAGCAGGAGTTGAACCTGATGCTTGTTTTTATATTCAGAATTATCAACAGATGATTGGTCATCGCCGTTTACAACCTGATGATCCGCCCCCAGATTTAGCGATTGAGACGGATGTTACATCAAAAACTACCCTTGATGCTTATGAAGCCATTGGAGTCCCAGAATTATGGGTTTACGATAACGGAAACCTTTCTAATACTAATGTGATACAATTTTCATACTTGATACCAGTTAATCGGCTTTGATTCCTGGAGATATAATTCAATTCTTTTTTTTAAAGATTTGTCATTCTTGATGCACATAATTTATTATTACTGCTTCATTTTTATCATAATCTTTATTTAAAAAAAACTTATTGTTTTCGGATAAATTAAGGCAGTTATAATTATGGCTAATGTAGAGAATAGGCAGATGAATAACATTGAGCCAGAAGATGGAGACCATTTGCGAATAAAAAGGGGGATAATCTATCATCATGGTATTGCCTGGAAGAAGAGTTCAGGAGAGAAGAGACAAATTATTCACTTTAAATCTCAAGGTAATAAAGAGGCTGGTAAATGTGAAAATATGATAATTGAAAAAACTACAATAGATAAATTTATAAAACCTGATGAACAAACACGTGAAGAACTTTTAGAAATATTACCATTTCCGAAAAATAATCCATATAGTCGTACTGAAGTTTGTGGGCGTGCTAGGAATTTTTATATAAAATATTGGCAATTTAGAAAAAGTGAAGATTTTATTCTTTTTGAGTCTATCTATTCTGACAAAGAAATAACATACTCAAGAATTTGTCAGATATACAATAGGTTGTCTTATGTCCCAGAACTTAAATACATAATAATACCATATCATATTATGAGATACAATTGTGAGCATTTGGCAACATATTTACAGACAGGAAAATACGAGAGTAAACAAATTAAAAATAAGGGAGGAGAAATCATTTCAAATGGTATTAAAATTGCTGGGAACACAGCACAGGTAGGCGGAGTAGTTTATTTAATAGCTATAGGGGCATTTGAATTAGGAGCTTCAATTCTTAACCCTTTTATAGGTATTGGATTAATTGTAGGAGGTGGATTTTTAAAGGCTGTTCATCCTTCGATTGATACGGAAAGAAAAGATGGTCTTCAAATATTGGATGAAAAAATAGCAAGTTTGATTAATGCTGGTAAAGATGGAGGCGATTTTGATGTAGACGCTTTTGATGGATACAGTTTTGATGTAGGCGGTTCTTATGAAGGTAGCGGTTCTTATTCTTCTGGAGGCAGTTTTGGTGCAAGTGGCGATAGTACACATGATGATGATGATGATGACGATGATGATATAGATTGAGATGGGGCAAGTGAAGAGGGAGCATCCTAGTTTTTTTGCAAAGACGGGAATAATCCGTCAGGATAAGTAAGACGAATGTATTTATCTACCGATGAGTCCAGAACAAAAACAAGGATTTCAAAAACATATTTAGGAGATCGTTAAATATTGCGCGAAGACACTTTACCTGAAACGCGAACCAGCCTTCCAGCTATTGAAAAAGCAGTGCGGCATCAAGTGCAGAAGCACGTAATGTCATAAGTAGGATTTTTTATCGAAACAACTACAGGCACAACCGGAGTATATCAACGATGACTCAAAAGCATCCTTGCGGAATTACAAATAATGAGCAAACAAGCTATTACAGTCTGCCAAACATCCAATGCATTTGATTCAACTGGAGCGTTTAAATGAAGATGCATTCTTAAAATCAAAACGTTTATAGCTGTCTCATTTTGTCATGGCTTAGTTTAAACTCTAGTAACAAGCAGCTTTGCTCTTTAGTAATTGTCAAAAATCCAGAAATCACCCCAAAAAAGGCGAAATGAATCAATTATTTAAAAAATTTATTTATTGTATGTTACAATTGCCAATTGTAATGTATCTATTCTCAATAAATAAAAAGTAAATGAATAATCTCAATTCTTTAGAGAGGCAAGCACTTATTCTAGCGAAAACAAGTTCGATTAATATGGAATCATATAACTATATGACTAATTTCTGGGCTAATTTTTACCTATACTTAGGCATTACTAATACAATTTTTGCTACAATTGCAAGTGCATCTTCTCTATCAGAAATAGTCAATTCTACTAAAATAGTGAGTATCTTAACAGCTTTTGTTGCTGTCTTATCTGCTATAAGTATATTTATTAATCCAATGGAAAGGTTTAATCAACATAGAAAAGCTAAGGAAAGTTTTATGTTAATTTACGCTAAAGCTGATAGATTACTTAATACGTTTAGGGGATTGGATTCAATAGAGTATTTACAAGAATTTCAAAAAGGAATGGATGATTTGTACCAACAGAGAGAAGCATTGATAAATAGTCCTCCCCTTGCTGAATGGGTAAATAAAATAGGTGGCAGGAGATCAAAAGAAAAATATAAGGAATTATGGGGCCGTGATAATTGAAAAAGACTACGAGAGAATATAGTATGCAAGCGACAAACTACTTATTCTAGTCTACTGTGGGTCATTGTCATTCTTAACCTTAATCACGATACAATACTTAGTCCTTATGCTTCCCAATCCTCAAGCTGTAACCCTTCTACACGGTTAAACTCATCTAAATTATGAGTTACTAAAATCAGATTATTTGCCAAAGCGATCGCTGCAATTTGCAAATCATAAGGGCCAATGGGAGTTCCCAAATTAGCGAGGTGAGAACGGATATCACCAAATATTTCTGCTGCGATATCATCAAATGGCAAAGAACTAAATCTACTTAAAAATCCTTTTTGTAAAGCTAGATTGCGAACTGGATTATTACTTCTCTTTGCCCCATAAAATAATTCAGCTTTAACAGTAGAACAAACAACAATATCTGAATCCGAGTGGTTTTCTAGCCTGCGCCGTAAATTTATATTTCTACCATTGAGATAAATAATACAAGCATTAGTATCTAACAGATAAATCATTCTATCGGTTCTCGTTCTTCATACTCTCCTTGAGGATGTCTCATGATTGGGTCATCTGCTAAACAGCCATAAGTCTTGTCAATAAATTCATGCCATTCTAATTGCCTTAAATCTTCCTCTTTTAAAGAAGTCGGTTGTTTTTTTATGGATTTCAGTGTCATAGTGATTTCTAATTCAGTTTCTTTCATTTCTACAGGAATATCTAGATGTAATATTCCGTCTTCACCTACATAAGAACGTATTTTAATACTTCGCATACTCTAGCTCTCTGCCATTTGATTAAATATAACAAATAACCGAGTCTGTTGTGCGATCGCCTTCACATCGTGCTTGCCAAATTAGAATTTTGGGTAACTTTGACAGAATTACTCTCTGGCTCTGAATACATAGCAAATAACTCACTAAAAGCCTCTTCCCCATTAATCTCTCCACTACTAACAAATCGTTCTACTTCAACTGAACCATCTTCAAAAAATTCCACTTCCCATCGTTCACCAGCCAGCGCCACATTCACCATAATGGTTTCATCCCGATGATGGGCTAAAGTGTAACTAATTTTCTTTTGTCCCAATTGATTTAGAAAAGTAACTAGTTTGCCAAATCCATGATTCTTCATGAGTATCCATATGAGTATTCATTAATTACATCAATAAATTATTCCTGAGAATTACTTCCTCCTTCTTCTCTATCATCAGGTAAATCAATTTTCGGTTGCCCATAATTAGCCAAAGTCACCCCTTCTTCTAAATATACAGCAGAGTATTTACTCAACCCAATACGCTGTGCAGAGTAAATTCCTGAATGACCTGAAAATAAATAGCTCACTATACAGCCAATACCAATAAATACCCCCGATTCCAGACCAAATAGTTCAATTCCCATTAAAGTAGATGCCAAAGGTGTATTTGCTGCACCCGCAAATACACCCACAAATCCCATTCCTGCTAAGAGTGGTGCAGGTAATGCTAAAAGCAACGACAAAGCATTACCTAAAGTTGCACCAATAAAAAACAAAGGTGTCACTTCTCCACCCTTAAAACCTGCTCCTAAAGTTAGAGCAGTCAAACCCAATTTAGCTGCAAAATCCCAAGGAGGTAGCTGAGTGAAAAAAGAATCAACAATAGTAGGGATACCAAGCCCAATGTATTTAGTTGTACCACTCAATCCAACAATGACTGCTACCATCGCACCGCCGATAAAAGGATGCATTGGAGGATAAGATATTTTTACTTTAAAGAAGTGACTAATTTGGTGAGTTAATTTCGCAAAAAGTCTTGCGACAATTCCAAAAATTGCACCTGCGATAATGGCAGAAATCAATCCCCAAATTGTGAGCGTCGGTATAGAGGGAGCGTGTCGGTATGCTGTATGATGTAAACCTAATAGTAAAGTTACTTGATTTCCAACGATCGCAGCAATCAAAGAAGGAAAAAGAGCATCATAATGAATCTTCCCAATCGCTAAAACTTCCAAACCAAATACGGTTCCAGCTAAGGGAGTACCGAAAACTGAAGCAAATCCCCCACTAATACCTGCTGTTAACAGAATTCGCCGATTAGCCCCTTGAAAATGTAATATTTTAGTTAACTGGTCTGCCAAAGAAGCACCCATTTGTAATGCTGTACCTTCACGACCGGCTGAACCTCCAAAAAAATGGGTAAGGTCTGTTCCTAGTAATACTAGAGGAGCCATACGGAAGGGAATAATATTTTTAGGATTATGAATTTCTTCCAGTAAAAGGTTATTTCCAGCTTCTACAGTCCGCCCAAATTGATGATAAATCCAACCACTCAAGAAGCCGCCAAGGGGAAGCAAGGCGATAATCCAGCGATGTGATTCCCGCCAATCAGTTGCCCATTCTAATGATGCTAAAAGAGCCGCTGAAGCAGTTCCAGCAAGAATGCCGACCACAAAGGAAATAGGCAACCACTTGATTAGATGAGGTAAGGCAATAAATGGTTCAAACTGACGAAAGTGCTTCATACCATGACTCCTTGAAGTGCGGTTTGTAGACAAATACTTTCTACAGGAGAGTCAGGTAATGCATTTAGCCAAGCCCTACTCTCCCGCAGTTAGCAAGGAAAGTAGGAGCCATCAGCCTTCCAGAAGAGAGTTTATCGCGCTGGAAAGGCGGTTTTGGCGAGCTCCATCGCCGTTAATTATTTAATTTAATAGTACCATTTTTGCTGTAGGTCAATATCTTTGGTATTCTACGATATAAGTAAATAATGTGTATCATTGGCGGTATTATATGCTGCCATCATCAGAAACTAATTATCAGCCTGTTAAAGATTCCCAAACAAAACTAGATCGGTTTTTAGTTTGTGGGCTAGGAAGTTTGGGTCAGCATTGTGTTGCAGTACTGAAAGAGTATGGTGCTATTGTCAATGCTATCGATCAAGAACAACCCAAAAATTTCCAGGTATCAAATTTATCCAGTTTATTAGAACATTTATTAATCGGAGATTGCCGTCAAACTAGTATTTTAGAACAGGCAAATATTTCTCAGTGCCGAACTGTCCTTTTAGTCACTGGTAATGAACGGGTAAATATAGAAGCTGCTTTTGCCGCGAGGCTTTTAAATCCTGAAATTCGCTTGGTTGTACGTTCTGACAAACAAAATCTCAATGAACTTTTAAGTCAAACTCTTGGTAATTTTATTGCCTTTGAACCGAATCAAATTTCCGCTTCTGGCTTTGCTGTTGCAGCACTTGGAGATGATAATCTCGGATATTTCCAACTGGAGGAACGCCAATTTAGGGTAGTAAAGCGTCAGATTAAAATGAGTGATAATTGGGGCAATAAATGGCGTATACATGAACTGAATACCTTATATCGTCGGGTATTAAATCACGCTAATGATTCATCTCCCTTGCCTAAAGAATTTCATCAGTGGGAACCAGAAGCGATATTACATCCAGGTGATACGATTATTTATATCGAAGTCACAGAGCAAGTTAAAAGTTTGAAGCAACTTGCTACTGTGCGTAAATACAAGTGGCAGCAGTTATGGCAAGAGATTGTATTAGGCAGAGCTTGGAATAATTTCAAATATAAAATAACATATCTCTCGCGAAATTTTTCTCGTTATCAGAGTTTGCGGGTGGCAATTATCTGCGGAATTACAGTACTTTCTCTTTGGTGTTTTGGAACAATTATCTATATCTTAAATTATCCGGGAACTAATATAATAGAAGCATTTTATGCTATTGCTGTCTTGCTTTTAGGAGGATACGGAGATATATTTGGCGGTGTAAATTTTAAAACGCCACCAGAACCAGCGCAAAATATGCCAGGGTGGTTGCGATTGTTTAGCCTCGCACTAACTTTAACGGGTATAGGTTTTGTTGGGGTTTTATATGCGTTGCTAACTGATGCTCTGTTAAGTTCAAGGTTTCACTTTTTCAATAGTTTTCAGCCATCAATCCCTCAAAAAGACCATGTTGTACTTATTGGATTAAATCGAGTTGGCCAGCGAGTCGCGGCTTTATTACAAGAATTCAAGCAACCTTTAGTAGGTGTTAGCAGCACAGCACTCAACGCCGATTTTCTAAACAAAATACCACTGATTATTGATAATATTGCTGATGCTCTAGGCAAGGTGAATCTTGCTAATAGTAAAAGTGTTGTTGTCGTTACGGATGATGACATGGAGAATCTGGAAATAGCTTTGATGGCATACGCTAAAAGTCCTAACACTCGTGTGATTATTCGGACTTACGACCAATATTTTCGTGATAACGTTGCACGGTTGTTTCCTTATGCTCAAGTTATTTGCACTTCTGCTATTTCAGCAGAAGTATTTGCGGCTGCGGCTTTTGGAGAAAATATTCTCAGCTTGTTTAACTTCGATGCTCAAACTATTTTGGTAGTAGAGTACACGATTGAGGCTGAAGATACACTGAATGGGTTACTATTGGCTGAGGTTGCTTATGGTTATGGAGTTGTACCAATCTTATACCAAAACCTGAAGCGATCGCCTGTTAAGTTAATGCCTGCCGATCATACACAACTTTCTATTGGCGATCGCCTGGTTGTTCTGGCAAATAGCAATAGCCTCCAGCGGATTGAGCGGGGTGAAATGTTTCCTCAAAATTGGCAAGTGCAGGTTGAGAAAGTTTTAGCTCAAGATGCTATTTTTGATGGTGCAAATGAAATAAGTATAATATCGGGATGTAACATTGGCACAGCTAGAGAGTTGATGCATAATTTGCCTGGACTGCTACCAACGGCATTATATAAACAACAAGCTCTGTTACTAGTAAGAAGACTTAGTAAATTAAGAGTTACAGCCAGGGTGCAGCCGCTTGTTGAGAATTAAAATTTTATTAGAATAACTAACCGCAGAGGCGCAGAGGACACAGAGAAATGAGAGTTTGAAAGATATTTTACGTAAGTCCTAGTTATATTTGTAAATATTTTTTTCTATTAATTACCAGCAATAGGACAGCAGCGATCGCAAACAAGCTTCCAGTTATAAATGTTGCCTCTGCTCCCAGTGTTTGCCACAAGCCACCAGCTAGCAGACTAGCAGGTAAAAGTGCTAATCCCACAGCCAAGTTAAGAAAGCCAAAAGCAGTGCCGCGCAGATTTGCAGGTATACTATTTGCTACTAGCGCTAACAGCAATCCTTTACTCATACCTAAATGCAGACCATAAAGGGCAAACAATCCCCAGACTTGCCAAGGTGTCTGCACGAAAGCAAAGCCTAGATAGACTAGAGCGTATAGGAAAAATCCGCCTAATAATAACCCAAATTTACCTATGCGATCGGAAAGTATTCCTATTGGGTAGGCGCTGAATGAGTAGGCGATGTTCATCACCATTAATGTCAACGGTATAAGTGAAGCTGAAATACCTGTTTGTTCAGCTCGCAGCAATAAAAAAGCATTGCTGGAGTTGCCTAAATTGAATAGCAGCGCCACTGCTACAAGTACCCAGTATCCTTGACCTAAACTGCGTAAAGCTTCCCATTGCAGAGGATTGCTTCGGTTTTCTTGAGTTTCACTTGTTGGTTCGCGTACTCCCACTGTTAATAAAGCCACTGCGAAAAATCCAGGGATGAGTGCTAGCCAAAAAATGAGGCGGAAGTTGTTTTCGGAAGCAGTCATCAGGGCAAATGCTGCCAAAGGCCCCAAAAATGCTCCGATAGTATCGAGGGATTGACGCAATCCATAAGCTGCACCGCGTACCTCTGCGTTAGTTGAATCGGCAACCAAAGCATCGCGGGGCGCTACCCGAATACCTTTGCCAATGCGATCGCCAAATCGAGCTATTAACACCCCAGTTGGACTGGTAGCTACAGCAAATAGAGGTTTTACAAAGGTTGATAATCCGTACCCAAACACCGCTAATCCTTTACGATGTCCCAAGTAATCACTCAATACTCCCGAAAAGACTTTTAAAATTGAAGCTGTTGCTTCTGCAATACCTTCAATGATGCCGACAGTCCAGATATTCGCCCCTAATACTGACACTAGAAATAAAGGCAATACAGAATTAATCATCTCGGAACTAATATCTGTCAGCAGACTGACAAACCCCAAAACCCAAACAGTCCGAGGAATTTTCTGGACAAATTTATCTTGTACCTGCATATTGCCTGTTTCTGCTACATCTATATAGATATACCCCTACAGCAGATTTATTTACTGCAAAGATTTTGGAAAATAGTATTACTACATCAGTTCTATAATTCTTGAGAACCAATAAGTAATTTCTGCATCACTGAAGGTAGTCAATCGGGCAATTTCTCTTGCCATCTGATAGGCTTTTTCAGCTTGAGGATGTTGAGCCAAACCAACATGATTCAGTAAAACAGTTTTCAAATCCCCTGGATATGCGGGTAAGTGACAATTCCCCAGAGCTTCCATCCTTTAGATAATTGGACTCCAGTCAATCCTGCCAACTTGATAGTTCACATTCATAATTTTTTAAAATTCAACAGATATTTTATTAATCAACTTAGCAATAAATTAAATTTAATGCAACACTTGTTACAATTATGGATAGAGAATCTTGGAACCTATTAGTCTACAAAGTACCTGCACAGCCTTCGACGCAGCGGGTGTATGTTTGGCGTAAACTTAAGGGATTGGGCGCACTTTATCTACAGCAGTCGGTGTGCTTGCTACCACAGCGAAAAGACTTGCAGAGCCATTTGGAAGAATTGAAAGCGGACATTATAGCAGGTAGCGGTGAAGCAGATTTGTTAACTATTTGGATTGATGAACCTGAGCAAAATGCTATGTTGATAGAGCGTTTTCAACAGCAAGCAGACCAAGAATATCAAGAGTTTTTGGGGCAATGTCGAGATTTTCATAGCGAATTGAGCGAGGAACGGAAAATAAATAATCTCACTTTTGCAGAACTAGAAGAGAATGAAGCGCAACTAATAAAACTGCGTTCTTGGTTGCCAAAAATTCGCGATCGCGATTTGTTTGATGCCCCAAAATACTCACAAGCCATTGAAGCTTTGAAGGCGTGTGAATTAGATTTTCAGCTATTTTCCCAACAAATATATCAAGCACAAGGAATAGACTCAGAACCTTTATAAGTAAATGGATCTTAACTAATAGTTAGGCATAGCTCAATCTAAGCATCAAACTTGTAATTTCTGCCTAGATAAACAATTTATTCCTATAGATAGATGCGTTTCTAGTATCTATAGATATTAATTCGATGACTAAAACTTAAGCAGGAAAACCGTACTTATCTGATAGGTTTTCTGTACCATCTATCTAAGTTTAGCTGGATAAAATCAAAATGTAGCTGAAGTAATGCTGTTTTCTCAAAAATTTACACAGCATTAGCAGGAGAGCAAAAACATGACAAATCAATTGAAAACGGCTGCTTTGCTAGCTGCACTAAGTGGTCTTTTGATAGCAATTAGTTACTGGGTAATTGGCGGTTCTAGTGGTTTGATTATCGGCATTGGCTTGGCAGCAGCAACAAACCTGTTTTCCTGGTATCAATCAGATAAGGTTGCCCTAGCAGTATACCAAGCACAGCCAGTAAGTGAAAGGGAAGCACCAGGACTTTATCGGATGGTGCAGAGATTGAGCGATCGCGCTAACATTCCTATGCCTAGAGTTTATATTGTTCCAAGCCAAGGCGCTAACGCCTTCGCAACAGGGCGCGATCCCGAACACGCTGCTGTGGCTGTGACTGAAGGTATTTTAAATATATTGCCAGACGATGAACTCGAAGGTGTTATCGCCCACGAGCTAACCCATATTATTAATCGTGACACCCTGACACAAGCGGTTGCTGCTACTGTGGCTGGTGCGATCTCATTTCTAGCCCAAATGGTTAGTTACAGCCTATGGTTTGGCGGTGGTTCGCGAGATGACAACAGAGGTGGAAATCCAATAGGAGTTTTATTAACAGTCATGCTTGCACCAGTGGCTGCGACAATCATTCAGCTAGCAATTTCGCGCACACGAGAATTTTCTGCTGATGCAGGTTCTGCTAGATTAACTGGTAATCCCCGCGCCTTAGCTAGAGCATTGCAACGCTTAGAAGCTTCAGCAAAGCAAGTACCTTTAAATGCCAATCCAGCTTATGAGCCGTTATTAATTATTAATTCCATCTCTGGACAGTTTCTGGGTAACTTATTTTCTAGTCACCCGGCGACAGAAGTGCGAGTTGCAGCATTACTAAAATTAGAGCAACAACTGCCAACAAAAGCTTATTAACTTGTCATTTGTCATTAGTCATTTGTCCTTTGTGAAATTAACAATGACTAATGATTAATCATTACAGGGTGCAGTTTTTAAAGAATATATTCTCGTTAAAAAAGGGAAAGGGTGCGATGCTTACGGCGGGCTACGCCTACACAGATAAAATATTTTAGGGGCGTACAGATGTACGCCCTTTTTTATAGCGCGTCAAAAATATCGTAGGACTTACGCAAAATATCTCTCAAACTCTGATTTCTTTGCGCCCTCTGTGCCTCTGCGGTTCGTTATTCCGTAATTCATGCGTAAGTCCTATATCGCTCTTTGTAGACCAAAAATGATTTACTAAACTAAATAGCCTTTACCAGAAAAAGCGTAAATATTCAGTACTCTCGGTTTCACAAATAGGAAATAAGCAGTGTTACCAAACAAGCCCCCCGCTCCCAATCAAACTCAACGCTGGACATTTGCTCAACTTTTTGGACTGGTAAAGCGTAATCCCCTAATGATTTCGCAGTGGGCGATTCGCTGGATAATTGTAGGGACTGCTGGTGGTCTATTTGCAGCCTTGTACTGGAATGTTTTAGAGTTTTTAACTCACAGACTCCAGCGATTTGAGGGTTTTAGCCTGCTGATAGTGATGCCACTTAGCGGTTTAGTTATTGGTTTGGTGATTCATTTTTTGGGAAATCCCGGTGAAATCGCCGTGATTGTTGATAATATTCATTTTCGTGGCGGACGCCTAGATGTTCGCAAAAATCCTTCAATGATTCTTGCTTCTCTAGTCAGCATCTCGGCAGGCGGTAGTGCTGGGCCAGAAGCACCACTGGTACAGGTAACAGGTTCTTTTGGTACTTGGATTGCCGATCGCTTAAAACTCCAAGGTGAAGACCTCAGAACCATGAGTTTAGCAGCAATGGCGGCTGGCTTCACTGCCTTATTTGGCGCACCTCTTGGCGGTGCGATGTTCGCTTTGGAGATTTTGCACCACGAGCATATTGTGGAATATTACGAAGCCTTAATGCCAGCCATTGTTTCGAGTTGCGCTAGCTATCTGGTGTTTGCAGCAATTACACGTTTGGGTATTGCCCCCACTTGGCATTTTCCTCAGTATCACTTAGAAAGGATTGATGATTTTGCGATCGCGATCGCATTTGGAATTATCGGGGCAGTGGCAGGATGGATTTTTATGGGTATTTTTCGCGGCTGCGATGCCTTTTGGCAAGCTGTTTCACCAACTTCTGTTCCCATTTATGTGCGGACAACACTAGCAGGAGTGGGACTTGGCATTTTAGCAGTTTTATTACCCCTCACCCGTTATTTTGGACATGAAGAGTTAGATTCAGTCCTGACTGCTAACTTTGGTGCTGTTTTTCTCTTAACTCTCGCTCTTGGGAAAATGGCTGCCATTAGCATTACGGTAACAGGTGGGTGGCGCGGTGGATTCATCATTCCCCTATTTTTCACTGGTGCTTGCATTGGTAAAGCAGTCGCAGTCTTAGTTCCAGGACTCGATCCTGCCCTTGCGATGATTTGTACAATGGCGGCTGTCAACGCAGCCGTAACCCGCACACCTATAAGTACGACTTTGCTACTATCAAAACTGACTAACTTGAGTCCCTTTACGCCAATCCTTTTTGCCAGTTTGGTTGGATTTTTTCTTGCCCCTAAAGTTCCCCTGATCGCATCTCAACTCAAATCCCAAAGAGAAGCTACGGATCGAACAAGCGCCTAAGTTAGCTGCCCAGGCAATAAAAAGCAATATATGCTAAGATTGTATCAAATTATAGCAATTATTCAAGAGCAATTTAGAATAATTTTGCGCTTTGTTGAGTAAACAAGCTAAAATCTACGATTTTTGGAGATTTTTAGGTTATGACAACCTCACAGGAGAGGATTATCCCGATTGACTTGCGAACCGAAATGTCGCAGTCTTATCTGGAATACGCCATGAGCGTGATAGTGGGTCGGGCGTTGCCAGATGCCAGGGATGGTCTAAAACCTGTGCATCGTCGCATTCTCTACGCAATGCACGAGCTAGGTCTGCTCCACGATCGCCCCTTTAAGAAATGCGCCCGTGTCGTCGGGGAAGTATTGGGTAAATATCACCCCCACGGTGACACGGCAGTATATGATGCCTTGGTGCGGATGGCACAGGATTTTTCCATGCGATCGCCCCTAGTTAACGGACATGGTAACTTTGGTTCGGTAGACAACGATCCGCCAGCCGCGATGCGGTACACCGAATGTCGCTTACAAGCTTTAACTAGTGCTGGTTTACTTCACGACATCGAGTATGAAACCGTAGATTTCGCTGATAACTTCGATGGTTCTCAGCAAGAACCCACAGTTTTACCAGCACGGATTCCGCAGTTACTACTTAACGGTTCCTCTGGGATTGCCGTGGGAATGGCCACCAACATTCCGCCGCACAATTTGGGCGAATTGATCGATGCTTTGGTGGCTGTAATCCACAATCCCGAAATCACCGATCTCGAATTAATGCAGTATGTCCACGGCCCAGACTTTCCAACTGGGGCGCAAATTTTAGGAACATCTGCCATTCGAGAAGCTTACACTACCGGGCGCGGTTCTATTACCATGCGTGGTGTAGCTAACATCGAAACCGTTGAACAACGGGGAAGGCCAGATAGAGAAGCAATTATCATCACCGAATTGCCCTATCAAACCAACAAAGCGGCGCTGATTGAAAAAATCGCCGAAATGGTCAACGAGAAGCGTCTAGAAGGGATTGCAGATATCCGGGATGAAAGCGATCGCGACGGGATGCGAGTTGTCATCGAACTCAAGCGTGATGCTTATCCCCGCGTCGTGCTGAACAACCTCTACAAGCAAACGCCACTGCAAGCCAACTTCGGCGCAAATATGCTGGCGTTGGTGAATAGCGAACCCCAAGTACTCACCCTCAAGCAGTTCTTAACCGTCTTCTTGGATTTCCGCATCGAATCCATTGCCAGACGTACCCGCTACGAACTGCGGAAAGCTGAAGAACGCGATCATCTCCTGCAAGGGTTATTAATTGCCCTATCTCAGTTAGATCCAATTATTGTCTTAATTCGCCATGCGCCCGATGCACCCACAGCTAAAGGCGAATTAATCACAACTTATGGACTCTCAGAAGTGCAAGCAGATGCGATTTTGCAGATGCAATTGCGCCGCTTGACTGCTTTAGAAGCAGATAAAATTCGTCTGGAACACGAAGAATTACAAGCGAAGATTACCGACTTACAAGATATTTTGGCACGCCGGGAGAGAGTGCTAGAAATCATCGAAACCGAAGTCGGGCAACTCAAAACTAACTTCGCCACACCCCGCCGCACGGTGATTTTACCAGGGGAAGGGGAATTAGACGATCGCGACCTCATTGCCAATGAAAAAGCGATAATTTTGGTGACAGAGCAAGGCTATATCAAACGGATGCCAGTTAACACCTTTGAAGCCCAAAGCCGTGCTACCAGAGGCAAAGCCGCAGCTAAGGTGAAAGATGATGATACCATTGAGCATTTTTTAACTTGCTGCGATCACGACAGTATTTTATTTTTTAGCGAGCGTGGTGTTGTTTATTGCCTGAGAGCCTATCAAATCCCAGCGAGTTCGCGTACCAGTCGCGGGACACCAATCGTCCAGATGTTACCCATCCCCAAAGAGGAAAAAATCACCTCGATTGTACCCGTTGACGAGTTTAGCAACGAAGAATACTTGGTCATGCTCACCAAAGGTGGGAATATCAAGAAAACCGAATTGGCAGCCTTTAGTCACATTCGCGCTAATGGTTTGATTGCCATTTCCTTAGAAGAAGGCGACCAACTCCGCTGGGTGCGACGCGCTAGAGTCGAGGATAGTGTAATCATTGGTTCTCGTAACGGGATGGCGATTCACTTCCGATGCAACCACGAACAACTGCGTCCTTTAAGTAGGGCAACTCGTGGGGTGAAAGCCATGAAACTCAAAAATAAAGATGAACTCGTGGGTATGGATATTCTGCCCGCAGCAATTCTGGAAACTTTGGATGTTACAGAAGCAGAAACTGAAGATATCGAAACAATCGAAACAGAAGATATCGAAATTACCGAAATTACTGAAGAGTCCGCAGAAGTGCCTAGCAGTGGCGTAGTTGGCCCTTGGGTGTTGGTAATTACAATGGGAGGATATGGTAAGCGCGTACCAGTTGCTCAATTCCGGCTGCAAAATCGAGCTGGTCAGGGTTTAATGGCAACCAAGTTCAAAAACCGCAAAACTAAAGACAAGCTAGCAACCCTACGCATTGTGAACAATGATGATGATGAAATCATGATGGTGACAAATCGCGGTATTATCATTCGTCAAGCAGTGAATGCGATTTCTATCCAATCGCGATCGGCAACTGGGGTCAGAGTGCAGCGTTTAGATGAAGATGACGCTATTACCGGAGTAGCAATAGTTCCACCTGATGCTGTCGATGCAGAAGAAGCAGAATAAAAAGCAGGGGGAGAGGTTAACCGCCTTACTCCCTTATTTAATCGCCTTAGCTAGTGGCGTTTTAATGGGGCTAACTGTAGCCCCAGTAGGTGCATGGTTATTGGCTTGGATTGCCCTAGTTCCCTTATGGGTGCTAGTTGTCACTTCAGCCAAAGGTAAAAACAAATTCCCCCCGGCTTTCCTCTGGGGTATTGGTTTTCACAGTGTCGCCCTATTCTGGATTACCGGAATTCATCCGATGACATGGTTGGGCGTTCCCTGGTTGCCAAGCTTGGCAATCACGCTTTTTTGTTGGGGATTTATCAGTGGCTTGGGTGGGGTATTCCTTACTATTTGGGCGGCTGTAATGGATCGCCTAGCCGGACAAAAACCGTGGCTACGTATACTGATTGGTACAGCCGTATGGTGCGGTTTAGAAAGTCTGTGGAGTGCCGGGCCTTTGTGGTGGAGTTCCCTTGCTTACACTCAAAGTCCGCACAATCTCGTAATTGTACATCTGGGTCAACTGTCTGGGCCTAATACTGTGACAGCAGCGATCGTTGCTGTTAATGGCTTAATTGCTGAAGCGTATATAAAGCGACAAGATACCAAGATGTTCTCTGTGCCTCTGCGGTTCGTTAATAAATACTTAGCTACCGCCACAGGACTATTAATTACTCTACACCTTATAGGTTTTATCTTATATAGCCGTCCCATTGATCAACCCCCAGAAGCGGCCTTAAAAGTGGGGATTATTCAAGGTAATATCCCGAACCGACTTTTACGAAGTTCCGAAGGGTTTCGTCGCGCTCAAGAAAATTACACCAATGGATATCTAACTTTAGCAGACCAAGGTGTAGATGCAGTCCTCACCCCAGAAGGAGCCTTACCTATTTTCCAACGCAACTTGATGCAAACTGCCTTAGTCGCAGCAGTGAAGGAAAAAGGTGTAGTTGCTTGGATTGGGGCTTTTGGCGAACGGGGAGACAGTTATACAATTAGCTTGTTTACTTTCAACAGTAAAGGTGAAATTGTCAGCCGCTACGATAAATCCAAACTAGTACCTTTAGGAGAATATATTCCCTTAGAAGGCATTTTAGGCAAAATAGTTCAGCGCTTGTCGCCTTTGGATGCACACCAAATTGCTGGTTCAGCAAATCAGCTATTTGACACTCCTTTTGGTCGGGCGATCGCTAGTATATGTTATGAATCTGCTTTTCCTGAACAATTTCGTCGTCAAGCGGCGGCGGGTGGGCAATTTATTCTCAGTTCTTCTAACGATGCCCATTACACTGCATCCATGCCATTCCAGCATCATGCACAGGATATCATGCGGGCAATTGAAAGCGATCGCTGGTCAGCACGGGCTACTAACACCGGATATTCAGCCTTTGTAGATCCTCATGGCAGAACCTTGTGGATGTCTGGATATAATACTTACGAAACTCATGCTGAAACAATTTATCGGCGACAGACACAAACTTTATATGTGCGTTGGGGTGATTGGTTAACACCGTTGTTGTTAATCTCCTCTGGAGGAGCTTGGCTGGTAATTTGCGCTATAAAGAAATTGAACACGATAGAATTAGTATTATGAGACGGTTTTTGAAGGAAAACTTTTCGATTTATTAAAATTATGCAGAAATTGGAGTTCAGAGGCGGTGAGGTCGCGCCATTGACCCAATTGTAGGTCATCTAATTGTAGATGAGCGATGCTGACCCTGACCAGTCGCAAAGTTGGAAACCCGACAGCCGCAGTCATGCGCCGAACTTGGCGGTTTTTTCCCTCTGTTAAAGTCATTTCCAGCCAAGCTGTGGGTACATTTTTACGAAATCTAATTGGTGGAGTGCGTTCGGGTAACTGTGGTTCTTCTGATAAGAGCTTAACTTCTGCTGGTTGAGTGCGGTAATCTTGAATTTCTACACCTGTTTGCAACCTTTTGATAGCTTCTGCATCTGGAATTCGCTCTACTTGTACCCAGTAAGTACGTTTATGACCAAAACGTGGATGGGCAAGCCGATGTTGTAATTGTCCATCGTTTGTTAACAGCAGCAATCCTTCACTATCCCAATCTAAGCGTCCCACAGGATACACATCAGACACATCAATATAATCTTTTAGGGTGCTATGTGTGGGGGCATCTTTTGTAAACTGGCTGAGAACGCCGTATGGTTTGTAAAAAATAATATATCGATAATGATTGGGCATGGGACATTTGACTTCTGAATTCTCTTTTAACAATAGAAGCAGAATTTATAAATCTTACTTTAAACTTATAAGTTATCAAATGAAAAATCAATCGCGGTTAAAACCACAACCTAAACAACGCATACAAACAGAGAAAGCTGCTAAAACTGAAACAATCTCAATTAGTAATTGAAATGACAAGGGAGCTAGAGCCAAACCCCAAATCAAAAGAATTGTGCCGCTGATCATAGCAGTAATTCGATGAATTTCATCTTTAGTATTGAAAACCAAGAATAATATTCCTAAACCAATTAATAATAAGATTAAGCTACTCATAAACATATTCCTGACTTATACCTTTTCTTTGTGAAGCTGGATATACAGCAGAATCCAGGAGTCAAACACTCTTCGTATCAGGCTTTGAGACGAATCGTTGTGTACTTTACCTTCCTTGAAACCTGTTGTATTTAACCCCTGTAGTCCTACCGTTACTTGGGCGGACTAGAGGGCAGTCTTGTTATGTGCATCTGACTAAGTTCCCAGCCTCCAAGCTGGGAACCCATTCTGGGAGGCTCCGCCTCCAGTGCTTGACAAGAGGCAGAGCCTCTTTTAAGTACATTCCCAGCCTGGAGGCTAGGAACAAGACGAAATTATCCAAAGATTTGGGCATCCTTATAAGAACAATATAGTGAAGAGTTGATTATGCCAAGTTCTAAAATCTGCCGACGGTCTTTCTTGTTTTTAGGAGGTGCTGTCTTGGCACAAGGATTAACATTGGCACTCCCCGCCGGACGCCCACTAACTAATGTGATTGTTGTTTATGATGCGAAGAATCCTGCTCCTGCTGCTTTACAACAATCATGGAGCAGGTTTCAGAAAGGCGATCGCCCCATCATACCTGTTAATTGAGAGTGCTGGAGTGCGTAGGCGTAGCCCGTCGTAGACATCGCTTATTTAACTGGCATTGCCAGAGTAAACGATTAAAAAATATTCAAAAATGCCGCAGCTACGCTCGTTGTAGACATCGCTCCTCTAAACATCAAGGTATTATGTACTCGAACGTGCAGCATACATAAAGTCTGAGGTTTTGCATGAAAGTAGCAGTTTTCAGTACAAAAGCCTACGATCGGCAGTTTTTGTCAGCTGCAAATTCTCCCATCCAACACGAGTTAGTATTTTTTGAACCCCGTTTAAATCGGGATACGGCTATCCTGGCTGCCGAATTTCCCGCAGTTTGCGTATTTGTCCACGATCAGGTTGATGCCCCAACTTTAGAACTTCTCGCCTTACGGGGAACTCGTCTGATTGTCCTTCGCTGTGCCGGGTTTAACAATGTAGACTTACAAGCCGCGGCAGATTTAGGAATTACCGTTGTGCGTGTTCCCGCCTATTCACCTTATGGGGTGGCAGAACACGCTGTAGGATTGATTTTAAGCCTAAATCGTAAAATTCATCGTGCCTATAACCGTGTCCGAGAAGGCAATTTTTCTTTAGATGGGCTGTTGGGATTTAATTTGCATGAGCGCACAGTGGGGATTGTCGGCACCGGCAAAATCGGTCTGATTTTAGGACAGATTATGAAGGGGTTTGGCTGTAACTTACTCGCCTATGACGTTTATCGCAATCCAGAATTGGAGGCGTTAGGTGGAAAGTATGTAGAACTACCTGAGCTATTTGCCAATTCCGATATTATCTCCCTGCATTGCCCCCTAACTCCTGAAACCCATCACTTAATTAACACTGAGGCTATAGAAAAAATTAAGCCAGGTGTGATGCTAATTAATACTAGCCGAGGAGCGCTGATTGATACCCAAGCAGTGATTGAGGGATTAAAGTCTGGTAAAATTGGCTATCTTGCTGTAGATGTCTACGAACAAGAATCGGAATTGTTCTTTGAGGATTTGTCTGGAGAAATTATTCAAGATGATATTTTTCAGCGTCTGACAACGTTCCCCAATGTACTGATTACCGGACATCAAGCCTTTTTTACAGCAGAAGCTCTCTACAATATTGCCGAAACAACTTTTGCTAATATTACCGATATTGAACAGAGTCGTCCTTGTGCAAATGAAATTCGCGCCTAAACCCTAAAATCCAAAATTGTATTACCTCATAAATTGTTAACACCCTTGCTCCCAGATATAACCAAGGTGCTACACTACATCCATGCTAGGGGTGCCTACATAACGAGGCTGAGATCAAACCCTTAACACCTGAGTCTGGGTAATACCAGCGGAGGGAAGCTGTTTATTGAGGAATTACAATATGCGGACTGAATGGGTTGCTAAACGACGTGGGCAGGTTAATGTATCTCAAATGCACTATGCCCGCCAAGGTGTTATCACCGAAGAAATGCACTACGTCGCCAAACGGGAAAATCTCCCGGCCGATCTCATTCGTGAGGAAGTAGCGCGGGGACGAATGATTATCCCCGCGAATATTAATCACACTAACCTAGAGCCGATGGCTATTGGCATCGCCTCTAAATGTAAGGTAAATGCTAATATCGGCGCTTCCCCGAACTCTTCTAATCTTCAAGAAGAAGTGGATAAGCTGAATCTGGCGGTGAAGTACGGCGCTGATACCGTGATGGATTTATCCACAGGCGGCGGTAATTTGGATGAAATTCGCACCGCAATCATCAAGGCTTCCCCTGTTCCCATTGGTACAGTGCCGGTTTACCAAGCTTTAGAAAGTGTCCACGGCACAATCGAGAATCTGACTGCTGATGATTTTCTCCATATCATCGAAAAGCACGCCCAGCAAGGAGTAGACTATCAAACTATCCACGCAGGGATTTTGCTTGAGCATTTGCCTTTGGTGAGAAACCGGCTCACTGGTATTGTCTCTCGCGGCGGCGGTATTTTGGCGCGGTGGATGCTACATCACCACAAACAAAACCCGCTTTATACCCACTTCCAAGACATTATTGAGATTTTCAAAAGGTACGATGTCTCCTTCAGTTTAGGAGATTCCCTGCGTCCGGGTTGCACCCATGATGCCTCAGATGAAGCACAATTAGCTGAATTGAAAACTCTGGGACAGCTTACTCGCAAAGCCTGGGAAGATGATATACAGGTGATGGTGGAAGGGCCTGGACACGTGCCAATGGATCAAATTGAGTTCAACGTCCGCAAGCAGATGGAAGAGTGTTCGGAAGCACCTTTCTATGTTTTGGGGCCATTGGTGACAGATATTGCTCCCGGTTATGACCACATCACTTCAGCCATTGGAGCCGCAATGGCTGGATGGTACGGTACTGCAATGCTGTGTTATGTAACACCTAAAGAACATTTGGGTTTACCAGATGCCGAAGATGTGCGGAATGGGTTGATTGCCTATAAAATAGCAGCTCATGCGGCTGATATTGCTAGACATCGCCCTGGTGCAAGGGATAGAGATGATGAACTTTCTAAGGCGCGTTACAACTTCGATTGGAACCGTCAGTTTGAATTATCACTCGATCCAGAAAGGGCTAAGGAATATCACGATGAAACTTTGCCAGCAGATATCTATAAAACTGCTGAGTTTTGTTCGATGTGTGGGCCTAAGTTCTGTCCAATGCAAACTAAGGTTGATGCTGATGCGCTGACCGAATTAGAGAAGTTCTTGGCGAAAGAGGCTGTGACTCAAAGTTAACAGATTAGACCTCTTGCAAAAGTCGAAAAACCGCTGTAACTGTTATCAACTATAAGTTAAAACTCTTTTAAAACCTTGTTCCCAGTCGGAGACTGGGAATGAGACAAAATGGTTTTGCTTCACGTAAAGGCGGAAGCTGCTACAGGCTGCGCGTAACACGGAAACGTCAAAGCGGAAGCTGCTACAGGCTGCGCAAAACACGGAAACGTTAAAGCGGAAGTTCCTACAGGGAAAGCGGAAGCTGCTACAGGCTGCGCAAAACACGGAAACGTTAAAGCGGAAGTTCTTACAGGGAAAGCGGAAGCTGCTACAGGCTGCGCAAAACACGGAAACGTCAAAGCGGAAGTTCTTACAGGGAAGAATATTTTGATTTTTGCTCAGTAATATGTGGTTATTTAACAGAGCATTAAAAATACCCCACCCTAACCCTCCCCGTATGTATTGGCTACCGTGTACACACAAGTATTCTAGAGTTGCGCTACAGGCTTTTGATCCCCCCAACCCCCCTTAAAAAGGGGGGCAAAAAATTTTCAAAGTCCCCCTTTTTAAGGGGGATTTAGGGGGATCTTACTATGTTTTGCATTGTGTATAAAGATGTGTGTACACCGTAGCCTTAACAAGGGGGAATTAAGGGGGTTAATATCAAGTCTGGCTAATTAGTTATGATTCCCGAATCTATGCAGAAACCCAAAAACCCTTCCCTCCTACTTAAAATCCGATTTCAATGGTCAAGCTGCGAATCTTTCCTGTATCTCCTTCAGCTTTATCTGCAACTTCCAGAGTCCAGGTTCCTTGGGGATTTTTACCTTTAAAGGCAGCAAGTTTAGGGGTGTTTACCTCGTCATAAGTTGTTTTAATATTATCTGTAGCTCCGCCCTGGCGATCGTGCAGATTTATGGGAAGTATGCCTGTTTGCACTGGGGGAAGAAGAGTAACTATAAGATCCCCAATATAAGTATGCTCGATATCTACATTAACTTTGATGGATTTCAGGAGAGTGGTATTAGCGATCGCCACCGATAATGTTGATGTTTGCAAGTCGTTAATTGGCACATCTTGCACTGCTTGAAATCTGCTGATGGGTGATGTTTGCGGTGGCTTAGCCAATTCTACAGCTTTCAGAGCATTGATTCGACCGTAACCGTAAAAGGGGCTGCGACCATTGGCATCATATTTACCTCCAGCTGAATCAATGCGATCGCAAGAGCGTTTAATAATGTCTCGCACTTCATCCCAACGCAGATTTGGGTTTCTGGCCAGAATCAAGGCGGCTACACCTGCTGCACCTGGACAAGCACTAGAAGTTCCGCCAAATTCGTTCGTATAGTTGCCTGCGGCCTCACCCAGATTTCGATTACCTGAATTATAGCCAAGTACACCAGAGCGATCGGTTGTCCAAATTCCAGTGGTTTGAGAACTGTCACCATTGTTGCTGGGGAAGGCACACCAGACCGCCTGACCAAAATCACTATAAGCGCTTCTCGTACCGTAGTCGTTACAAGCTGCCACTGCAATCACCTTTTGGTAGCTGGCATAACCGTCATTATCGACGCTTTCGTTACCATTGCCAGCTGCAAATAAAATTACACAACCCTTGCCATTGCGTCCTTTATTGATTGCAAAGTCTATAGCAAGTCGGGTGGAATCAGGCAAAGGTACTTTTTGCTTGTGTGCGGGATCGTCTGGCTCAAACCAAGTACCGTCTGCTGGCCCCCAGCTGCAAGAAATAACATCAGCACCATTTTGAGCCGCCCAAATAAAAGCATCTGCTTCATCCTGCGACCCCAACGCCGAAGCTAAACGAATCGGCATGAGTTTTGCCCCCGGTGCTACACCAGATGCTCCAAAGTTACCGTTTGCACAAGCTACTCCTGCACAGGATGTACCGTGGTTATTATCATTTCCCGGTCTGGGATTGTTCGTTTTACGTGTGACATCACGCGGGGCGACAATCTTGCCAGAAGAACGGAACTCTTCATGATCGAGATCCATACCATCGTCGATAATTGCAATAATTGTCCCAGTGCCATTGCTCAACTTCCAAGCGGCTTCAACGTTGGCATGGGCGTTAATTACCTTACCATCAATTGTTGTTTGCTTTAAGTGCCACTGTTGCGGGAAAACCTGACGTTGGCGTGACTCACGTGCTAGTTCGGGATGACACAGTTCAACTGATTCCTCATTTAGAAGTCTCTCGGCGATGTCAAAGACGGCTATACCAGTATTTGTAGGGGCACTGACAAAATAAGCATTTCGTGCGTATTCAAGTTGGCGTTTAATTGTTAAGTTGTAACGTCTTAAAACCTCTTGACAAATCCTTGACTCTTCTTCGCTATCAAATTTAACAAAAAGGTTTTCAGTGTAAACTACAGGTTGTTGGGATACTGGATCGATTAAGACACGTCCGGCAAATTGGACTTCGGACTCATTGTTGAGAATTTCACGGGCGCGATCGCGCAAAGCAACACCCTGATTCGGAACTTTCGCTTGTAAAATTTCTACACCCGCTTGCCGAAACCGTGTTTTTAACTCAAATTGATTGAGGATGCTACGAGCTATGGATGATACAGGTGCGACTTCAAAGGATCTTGCACCAACAATAGTGCTGCGGCTTTCGGTACGCACTACAACGTGTTCGTTACTGATAGCAAATTCATACTGTTGTCCGTTCTGTCCACCATAGCGAACCTGAACCATTGTTTAATCTCCTAAATGTTTTGAAAACTGAAAATTGGGAAGTCCGTATTATGCCTTACTTTTAAAGCTTGCTACACCCATCGTAGGCTTACGTTTAGTTTATGGATGCTTCTCATTTCATGTGCTATATGTGTATTACAATACAGAATTTAATCTATCTCAGTTCATACAAATCTTCGATTAGTCTTTCCAGAAAAGAGAGGATTCAAAATCAGGTTGCTTTAAGAATCTTCACTATCTGTAGGGGCGTATAACTGTGCATCACGATGAGATACAGCGGTTCTCGTTTGGATGCAATACATTTTGACCTCTCTCCAAACCTCTCTCCTAAAAGGAGAGAGGCTTTGAATTTTACTCCCCTTCCCTTGTAGGGAAGGGGCTGGGGGTTAGGTCTGTATCGCACTCAACTGAGAAGCGTTATAAATGTATTTCGTACCAGTGAAAACGCTATAACATCATTACAACTTGAAAAAGATGTTTTATTTTCCGGCTGAGTATTTTTTACAGGCGTATTCTTTACCCCTGATTCCTGAAGTGAGATTTCAAAAAGACTACTTTTCTGAGTATCCCGAACAAATTCGCGTTAGTGGCGATGTAAGCCTACGCACTGCTGTATTTTACACTCGTAAACCTGGGTACTATGCAATACATTACAATCAACCCAGCACTGTGGCAATAGGGGCAATTTTACGACTTAACGACGGTGCGATGTCTACGACGGGCTACGCCTACGCAGTTTTTTCAGGCGAACCCAATCAATCAGAACAGGGTATATTGAGTCCAGTTTATACACTAGAATCCAATGCTTCCTTAGCAGTACCAACTGGACTGGTTTTTATCCGCTTTGCTGAAGGTGTTGATGTAGATTTGCAGCGCGAGGTAATTAATCGAGCGGGTTATGAAGTAGCTCAAAGCCTTTCTTATGCGCCTCATACCGCTTGGTTGCGTGCCAAATCAGGTAAGATTATTGATGCGATCGCTGGAATTTCTCAGTTAGAAGCGATCGCTAATGTTGAGAATGTCGAACCTCAAATGCTTATGGAAAGAGGTTTCAGATAAATTACAAATTATACCTTTAGTAAAAGTAAGTGGGGCGATCGCCAATTCGTTAGCTCAATAAATTTTTTTGATTGAATGACTAGATTTATCCATGACCAATTTGCAAAAGATTATTTGGAAGAATTACTAAAACCTTATGGAGAAGTGCAAGGTTCTAGCCGTATGGCGGGAGAAGTTCGAGAAATCGATATTCAGAAGAAGACGATCGGGAGTTAATTATGCGATTAAAACCACTTTATCAACAAGATCGGGAACAAGCTATACAAGAAGGAAATCAGCAAGGCGAACAACGTTTAATTATACGTCAACTAAATCGCTCTTTGGGTGAGATTGATTCATCTACTATTGAGCGAGTTCAAGGATTATCTATTGAACAATTGGAGGCGTTAGGAGAGGCTTTGTTAGATTTTTCAGCTATTGCTGATTTAGAAGCTTGGTTAAACCAACAAATTGAATAAATCTAATCTGTAAATCAATTAAAAAAATTATCTTAAACTGCGCTTTATTCGTGTAGTGGCAAGTCGTGAATTACCCCTAAAACTGAAATGAGAATACTAACCAAAACTTTGAACAACGTACATATCATTTCCTGTATCGCCTACTAAAAGCAAGCTGCTGTCATCACTTTCTAAATTTTGGCTGCCAGCAATACCCTTTTGCAGAACTTTAATTATTCTTTGGGGAGTGAAAGATTCCAATTCGACAAACTTTCCAGATTCTAACCATGCTAATTCTTCAGCAGATAAACTTTGACGTATTTCTTCAGGTAATTGTTTAGCTGCTTGCGCTGACTCTGGAGAGGTTTGAATGAACATTCCGCGCTTAGTGGCGATAATTTGACGTGGCGTTAATCCAATATCAATAATCGCAATCTCGCTATTGATAAACCAATTAGCATTGGTTCTCAAATTATGAACTAAACCAATTCCTCGTGGATTGCAATCATGCAGTGCATAGACTTTCAAATCGGGATTGCGGCGCAGCATTTGCATTGTGGTGTCAAAAATGCTTTGGGGATATCCAGTAATGCTAAGAATTGCACAGTTATTTTCAAAGTGAAAATTATTAGCAATTAATAGTTGAGCAATACTAGCAGTATCACAAACAACTAATCTATCAAAACTGTAAGCAGTCACATCAGGATTAACCGTGGCTGGTGTATTTTCCTGGTTTGGAGAAGGAAGTATTTTGAGAATTGAACCATTGATTTGCCGCCAGCGGTTTAGCCAACTTTGAAAATCACTTTGAGAAAATAAAAACTCCTGTGTAAATTTAGTTTGTCGAAGCTGTCGAGTTCCAAAGTATATCGACAACATCCCTAGAATAACGGCGATAACAAATAAAATAAATGAGTTGTATACCATTAAGCTAGTGTAAATTCCTATAGCAAGAATTATACATCCTATTATTTGTAAGCATCTAGCATATTCTTGGCGGGACTTAATGTTTGTTTTGTTTGATAGAGATTTTTTATATAAATATAATATGAAGCATATATTAAATAGAATGGATACTATCAGGAAAGAATTAGTACCAAACAATAACGAAGCAAAACCACCTATGAACCCTGGTGCCCAAATATTAAAAAATAAATACATAAACAACAAACCAAATTTTGAAGCAGATTTGGCTTTTATCCGATTATCTAATAGGTAAAAAAGTTGCTTTGGGGTGAAAAATAGAGTGTTATTTGCAGAAATGTCAGCGATCGCCTTCACAAACATAGGGTCAGTAATTTTAATATTACCCATGTTGGTTGGTTCAAAGGCAAATCGATGACCGCATTTTATACAGCTACCTTGTTTAGCAGTCCGGTCTTTCAGATTATTGTCAGTTCCGCAGTTAATACACTTCATAATGGTTGTTTTATTTTAATGATCGAGCAGTCATGAAAAAAGCTATTCTTATTCTCTGTGCCTCTGTGGTTCATTATTCTTTAAATCAAACTATCTCTCCCAAATTTAAGATAATAGAATAATTCTTAACTCAATACCTGATTTGTTAGCAAAACACTGTAGTCTTCCCGCTGACGAATCAAGCGATGCGTGTCATTTTCTAGCAAAACTTCCGCAGGTTTGGGGCGGTGTAAAAAGTGAGACGACATTGCATAACCATAAGCACCGACATCTAAAATGGCAACGATATCGCCAATTTCTAGTGCCGGGAGTTGGCAATTTTTCCCCAAATAATCTCGTGAATATGTGGTGTTACCACAAATATCAGTTATGAATGGATTCTCTGCTTGTTTCCAAGTAATAATTTCTCGGTAGCCGCCGTGTACTGAGGGTACTGAAAGATTAGCAACGGTGGTATCAACTCCGACAATCTGTTTTTCTCCTTGCCATTTTACCGAAACAACTTGAGCAAGCAAAGTGGCACATCCAGCGATCGCACTTCGTCCCGGTTCAATCACCAAATCAATTTTCCGTCCTAAACGAGTAATTCTCTCGGTTAACTCAGCTCCAAATATTTCCCAGTCAAAGGCTGTTTTGTTATGGTGATAAGGATAGCCAAAGCCACCACCAAAATCTAAATATTCCCAATCTGGTAACTTTTGTGCTGTGGCGATTACCGTATCGATCGCTTGGGTAAAAGCGGCTGTGGCGTTAGTTCCCGTACCTCGATAGAAGTGTAAACCACTCAGCTTTAATCCCACCTCACCAGTTAAAGCGATCGCATCACCAAATTCTTCTGGACGTACACCAATGCGGCTATCTCCGGTAATTTCCGGCAAATTGAGGCGTAAACCTAGCCGAATAGATTTCTCTCTGCCTTTGGGCAAAACTTCGCAGCACAACTGCAACTGAGCTAGACTGTCAAAATTGAGAGTTTTAACTCCCCAATTCAAAACTTGTAAAATCTCAGCCTGATTCAAATTACTGCCGCTATAAACAATCTCATTAGGATCGAAACCAGCTTGCAATCCTAAATAAATATCTCCTGGCGTATTGGCGTGAAGTCCCCATCCAAAGGAGCGAAAAATTTTTAACAGCGCAATGTTGCCATTAGTAACACTGGCAAACCGAAATTGCGTGCGGGGATAACTGACTGCTTTGCTAATCCGCTCAATAGTTTCGCGCAAGCGATCGCCATTATAAACATAAAGCGGAGAACCGTAGTTATTTAGTAACTCCTGAGCAAGTTCCCTGGAGAATGGGGGATTAAGACGATTTTGAATTAAATTATTTGATACCATTTACCAAGAATATTAATAAAGTAAATTACGAATTACGAATTATTTTGTAATTTTTCCATAGCCAACGATGTAACCAAAAGGGATGATCCCAAGACTGTTTACTTATTTCTTCATTTAAAACGTGCGATCGCCAAAGTTGCCACATAATTAGTAACCAGAGTGTTTCACCAATTCGACGGCCTTGAATAGCTCCTCCTAGATTGCCTTCAACGATTTGTGCTGCGATGTGAGGATAAAAATGATTGTGAGCGCGAAGTCTTTCTGGATTGAGCCAAATGCCGAGTTTATGCCAAAAATCATTTAAACACCAAGAAGTTAAAGGAACCCCCATACCCCGTTTTTGTCGCCAGACAATTTCCGGCGGAAGCCAATTTTCTACAGCCCGTTTGAGGATATATTTTTCACAAGCACCGTGTAAGCAGAGTTCTCCAGATAGACGGAATGTCCACTCAGCTAGAGGTAAATCACAAAAAGGCGATCGCACCCACAACCCATGAGCAAACCCCAATGCAGTCGCACGGGGATGGATATTCTGCGCTCCTTTGAGCATCAAACTAGCACGGCGGAGGCGATGCAGCAAAGATGGACACTCATTGCGATCTAAAGCCGCCAATAGCCAATCTTCAGGATGCAAATTTTGGATCTGTGCATAAACTTCCGGCTGATAAACTTGAGATTCGTATCCCCCAAGACGGTGGAAGGTGCGGAGATATTGCTGGATAAAAGTTTCCTGTCCGGCGGGATTTTCTGCTTGATAAACACCTGCGGCAATTAAAGGTTTGTTTGTCCAACCAGCAAACAATTGATCTCCACCTTCGCCATTAAAAATTACCTGAGTTTCCTGACTCGCTCTCTCTGATAGGAGATACAACGGCACACACACGCTATCTCCAAAGGGTAAATCTAATGCTTGCACAGTCGGAATTAGCGCATTCTCAATCGAACTTGGGGTTACTGCAACTTTAACAAGTGGAATTTTGAGAAACTCAGCAACTTGTTCGGAGTATGGATATTCTGGAATCCCTGCGTTACCAAAATCTAAAGTGTAGGCGCGGACTTTGACTCCTGCTTGTACCAGCAGCGCCGCCACCACTGAAGAATCGAGTCCGCCAGAGAGAAACACCCCAACAGGCTCATCCTTTAAATCGGCAATTTGTCGCTCAATGGAGTCTTTAAGGAGAGTTTGCAATTCAGTAATTGCTGTAGCTTCGTCTGTTAACTGTTCTGACGCTTCTCGCCACGAGTGGATTTTTTTAGATTCAGGTGTTTGCAGAATACCTGATTGGCGATCGCTCTGCCAAACTAATTCAGTTCCCGCCGTCACTGCAAACACTTCTTTAATAGGAGTTAAGGGTGTGGGAACGTAAGAAAAACAGCTATAGCCATATAACCCAGGAATGCTAACTTCTGACTGTTGCAAAATCGGTAAAAGTAATTGCAGTTGCGATGCAAACCAGATTATTTGTCCTTGCTGAGTCCAATATAAAGGAACTCTTCCGAAAGGTTCTCTGCCCAAAATGAGGCAGTTATTTTCTTGGAGAGTTACCCAAGCATCGGGTGAGCTAAATAATCCTGATGCGGAGATGGCAGCAATTTGATTTTGTTGCGGTGGAGAATTGCCATCGATTCCTATGTAAACAACATTCCAGATGGGAAGAGGATTATTTTCCTGTGCAGAAAACTGATTTTTCAGACCTAACCCCCTAACCCTCTTCCCTACAAGGGAAGGGGGAAAATTCAAAGCCTCTCCCCTACAAGGGGAGAGGTTTGGAGAGAGGTTTTTCACAACACTAGTTAACAGCGCTTCCAACTCCTGTTGAGCGCCGTAACCCCAATAGCCAAGAAAGTGATGCGGGATACCCATCTGGACTATTTAACTTCAAAAGTTGCATCGCTAATCTGCCGACCTTCCAGGAACATCTGCACTTTCCAATTGCCAACAGTTGCAGCCGGATTAATAGTGTAGCGACACTGGGTATCCCAGACAGACGTATTAATTTCGCGGGTTTGATAGTTGTTTTGCTTGACAATTTGACCGCTTGGGTCAATCCAATTACAAGAGAGAGCCAGCTTTTTACCCAAAGGTGCATCCTTTAAGGTGACACGATACAACACTTCTGGATTGGTTTGGCGAGAAATTGTCTTTAAGTCGCCGCCATTATCTTGTGTCAAAGTGATGCGGTCTTGTTGAGTAGAAACACGGGAAAGTGTAGAACTTTGCTGCTGCATGAAAAATATTGTAGATGCAATGACCACCACTATAACTGCGACCACTCCAGAGGTAATCCATCGATTTTGGCGTTGTTGTACTTCCAGTGCTTGGCGGCGATTTAACTGAATCAGCGCTTCATCTAGTAACTCTGGCGGTAAATTCAACTCCTGTAAAATTTCTCTAACCTGCTGTTGGTCTAGTTCCGTTTCCCGACGCAATTGCAGACCTTCTACTTCTGTGACTATTTGTGATAATTGCTCTTGAGTCAGTCGCTGCGTCATAGCTTAACTCCTGTTGAAAAATTTGATGGCGATCGCTAAATCTCACTTTTGTAGGTACATCATAAGCTACAAAATAAAGTTGTTGCTTTTCGGATTTTTTAAGAGATACTTTTGTAAACACAGACGCGATTCATCGCGTCTCTACTCAATACTCTTTCTTGTACAGACGCGATTGATTCATCGCGTCTCTGATTCATCGCGTCTCTCCCAACTCAGCCCTGATTATGACTCAAGAACAACAAACTACAATTGCGGGTATCTATGAAGTCTGCATCGGCATTCCAGAGCCAATTTCTGCAATTCAGTATTGGGAGCAATTTGGCTATCGCATTGGTGAAGTGGGTGAATTAACCGCAGATGTCGCCCATCAATTATATGGAGTGAATTCGTCTTTACGCTCTATTCGCCTCTACCACCAAAATGCTGATCATGGTTTGATTCGGCTGATGGTTTGGCAAAATCCCACCAATGAAGGTTTGGGAATTGCGTCAATGAAAATTAAGGGAAATCGCTGGGCAACAAGTTTAACTGCGGATGTCTTGAGTATTTTAAATCATATAGAAGATGCAAAGGCAGCAGGTTTCCCTATTAGATACTCTAGCCCTTATTGGGAAGTCATCTACAACAAAGATAGAAAAAGCCGTCCTTTTATTGAGCCAGCAGTTGGTGTGCGAGAAATGCTACTACTGCAACCCTTAACTCGACAGGTTTTGTTTCAACGGTTTGGCTATACACTACCGCATTACGGACAAATTAACGATAATGCGCCTCTCAAGACTAGTCAGTTTACCCATATAGGAATTATCGTTCAGGATGATAGCAAAGAAACCCTGAAGTTTTATGAAGAAGTTTTGGGTTTGCTGCGCGTGCGTGATGATGTTGAAACTAGCTATGAATCTTCGCCAGCGGGTAAAGATATTTTTGACCTTAACCCTGGTGAAAAGTTTATTGTCACTACCTTTGACGATCCCCGTTCTTCTAAGTCTGACCTAATGGCTACGCGCAGTGGTAGACTTTATGTCGTTCGCTTCCCAGAATCTATTCATTTAGAATCGCGCTTTGAAGCAGCCCAACCAGGTAGCTTAGGTATGTCTTTATATACCTATCGGGTTAAAGAAATACAGGAATATTGCGATCGCATCAAGGCGAGTACTGCACAAAAAGTTACAGATATCATTATTAATGAATTCGGCGAGACGAGTTTCTCTTTTATCGCACCAGATGGTTATTTCTGGACTTTGCTAGAAGGTAATTAACTAGACATCTGACGAAAAAGAATGTAAGTACCCAAAATTTTGCGTTCTTTGCGGACGAAAGTACTTGTTTTGTGGACGAAAGTACTTGTTTTGTGGACGAAAGTACTTGTTTTGTGGACGAAAGTACTTGTTTTGTGGACGAAAGTGCTTGTTTTGTGGACGAGAGTACTTGTTTTGTGGACGAAAGTGCTTGTTTTGTGGACGAGAGTACTTGTTTTGTGGACGAAAGTACTTGTTTTGTGGACGAAAGTGCTTGTTTTGTGGACGAAAGTGCTTGTTTTGTGGACGAAAGTACTTGTTTTGTGAACGAAAGTACTTGTGTGTACACCGTAACCTTAGCAAGGAGAAGGATTGGGGGTGAGGTGTTAGACACTTTTGCAAGAGGTCTAATAATCAGTCTTTTGTCTTGAAGGCGATTTATCGCATCTTTAGCAATCTAGAATTTTCATCAAAAAACCTTAACCAAACCGTATTGGCTTTGCGTCTATGCTGGTTCATTCCTTATATAATTTGGCACATCTTTATACAGAATTGGTATTCCCTGTAACAACTAGAATTAACATTACGAAAAAGATACTTTTTGCAAAAGCCAAAAAACCGCCCTCAAATCAATTTCTGGGCGGCTAAAGTATTTTTGCAATAGTATTTTTGCACTAGATTAAAAAAAATTACCAATACCTCCTTCATAGTTTAAATTTCTTGATTTCCGCCAATAGACAATTGTTTTTTGCTATGTTTCAACTCTTTCCAAAGAGACTTAATTTGCTGATAAGCCTCTTCCTGAGACAATTTTCCCCCTGTCTCTAGGCAAGTGATGTAACTAATTTTTTGAGAGAATTCTTGAAGGTTGGCATTAAACACCAAATTCTCTGGCTGAAATTTACCATAATACCGACTACGAGGGTAAAGAAAGCTGTTTTTGTCTTGCGAGTTAGATTGTGTCATAAGTTTTCTCTTATAATTCTTTCCTTCTTAAATTTATAAACTAAAACTTTCCCTTTCTGTATATACACAGGATAAAATTAAAATTCCTGAAGAAAGAAGTTAATTTTTTAGTTCAATATTAGGATAAAGCAGAAGAACAGGTAATTAACTGTGGAAAATACTGAATTAAGCACCACATCTACCAAAAGGAGTAATTAAAATGGCCTATTTGCGGAAAACACTAAAAGGAGTAAGTGAAATAGGATTTTGCCGATAAAAATCGACTTGCTCAAATGCGACTCAAATAATATCATGCCCGCAAAATTAGTTATGATTACCATAGCCTTTAGCTAGGGTTGATAGCGAAGGCTAAAGTAAAAGCCATCATCTTGAGCGTTATTACCGCGATCGCTCAGATCGATAAATGGAAATCCATAATCAAGCCGCAAAAAGAGATTATCAATTCCCATTGCCTGATTCCACAATAATCCTAAGCCTGCGCCCACTAAAAAAGTTTGATTGGGTAGCGGATTGGGATTATCAGACTGATTCCAGACGGCTCCCATGTCTAGAAATGGCGCAAGTTGAATTGTCGATAATCCAGATTCATTGCGCTGCACTGTAAACCGATCTTCGATCGCTACCCGAAATCCATTATCCCCAGAACGGATATTTTGGCGATATCCCCTTACCGATTGTCCGCCGCCAATCACAAATTGCTGGGATGGTAAAAGGCTATCTGGTGTAAGCTGCAAGTCTGCTTGGATGAGCAATAAATGATCGTTACTGAGTTGCTGTACGCGCTGTATTTGACCTAGCCAACTGAAAAAACGACCATCGGGTATGGGATCATTGTTGATAGTTGCATCTAATATATCAACGCCAAAATTAAATTGCGATCGCAAAAACCAAGCTCCTTGAGGTTCGCGCCTGATATAATCTTGAGCAAATTTAATTACACTGGTGCGGCTAACGCCATTGGCATCAGGCCCAATGCCAAAACGGGTTGCGAGATTATCAAAAAGGAAGGTTTGACCATCTTGATAGGTAAATCCTAAAGATAGGGCAAATTCTTCTCTTGGCGATCGGATCAATGGTTGACGATAATTGATTTCATAAAGATCCTGGTTTGCCCGAATGTCAAAGGCATCAAAGGGTGGCTCAGTAATTTCGTTGCGATTAAATGCGGCTCGAATCTGCACTTTGCCGTTCATGGCGTTCACGGGAACCTGATAACTAAAATCAAAGACATCGGAACCACCAGAGAGTGTATGGTAATAGGAGCCAGCTAACTCATCTCCCATACCGGTTAAATTGCGCGATCGCAATTCAACACCCAATCTCTCTGCGCCAATACTGGGAGGCGAATAATTATCTACACCCAAGCTACCAATTAAAGTTTTTGCCTCTTCAACCCTGACAACGAGAATACTTTGACCAACTTTACCCGTTGGACGCAAACTTGCTTCCACATTGGTAAATAAGGGATCGAGTCGCAACAATTTTAGTTGTTCTTCGAGCTTACCAGTATTCAGAGGAATACCAGCACCTAGTTGAATGCGACTACGAATATAAGATGGGTTTAATCGCCGCGTCCCTTGGATATCAATCTCTGTCAAACGCCCTTCCAACACCCGAATTACCACAACACCATCTGCGGTACTAGATTGTTGAATGTCTGGAATTGCTCTGGAATTTATATAGCCTTTATTTAGGTAAAGCTGAGTAACGGCATCGGCGGCTTGTCTGATTTCTTCTAAAGTTAAGTCCCGTTCTTCAAACGGTTTCACTACTAGATTAAAGTCATTTTCCTTAAAAACAGTGCTACCTACAACCTGGATTTTGCGAACTCGAATGCGTTGTGGTATCTCTGGTTGTGGGTTAGTTGCTGGAGTAGGTTCTGTTTCTTGTGCTATTTGTAACTCTGACTGACTGCTATTTTGAATTGAGTCCGGTGTAAAAATATTAGCTTTAGCTCTAAGTCCATTTGCAGTTACAATCCAGACCGCAGGCAGAATTAACAAGCCGCACCGAAAGCTGAAACTGTGCTTACTGCATTTAGTAATTGCCAAACTCCGCCAAGTGTCTAACTGATGAGATAAATAGACAATTCTTTGCTGAGTCGTTGCTCTAGGCTGAACACCAGTTTCTGTTTCTTTTCTCATTTATCCTCAGTGGAGTGCCTTATATAACGACTGGGCTGATTTTGATTTTTGAGTATGCTATGGCTGTATGAGTATTTCAATATCATATTTTTGATATTCAAATTTCAAAAGATTTGTAACTAAAACTATAATTAACAGCGATTTTTTCTAAGTGATAGCCCTTAGCATTATATTGTGGTAACAGGTAGAAAACTTGGGAAAACTTCGATGTCACCACTGATTTCCATTGTCATCGTCAATTACAATCGGGAGTCTTACCTTGAAGAAGCGATCGCTAGCGTTTTAGCGCAGACATGGCAAGATTTTGAGCTACTAATTTGGGATGATGGCTCTACAGATAAATCGGTGGCGATCGCAAACAACTATGCTCAACAAGATGGGCGAGTGCGGGTAGTCCAAGCAAACCATCAAGGAGTTGCTGCGGCTTGTAAAGCAGCGATCGCTCAAACTAGCGGCGCTTACATTGGTATTGTAGACAGTGATGATATCCTAGCCCCTACCGCCCTCGCCCAAACCGCTACAGTTCTCAACCGCTACCCAGAAACGGGATTTGTTTACACCGACTATTTAAATATCGATCGAGACGGCAAAGTGATTGGCTATGGGCATCGTTGTAACATTCCTTACTCCCAAACAGGTCTGTTGCTAAACTTCATGACTTTTCACTTCCGCCTTATGCGCCGTTCTGTTTACGATCGCGTGGGAGGTGTCAACGCGTCCTTTGCTGGTAGTGCTTATGATTACGACCTGTGTCTGCGACTTTCAGAAGTAACCCAGGTGCGCCAAGTTAAACAGCCCCTCTACTTATATCGAAATCATTGCCAAAGCATCTCTGTTACTAGAAACAAAGAACAAATACTTTGGTCTTCGCGGGCGATCGCTCAAGCACTTTGGCGGCGCGGATTAGCAGACAAGTTACAAATCGATGTAGAATTGCCCACAGGTCGCTTCATATTGCGCCGTAAAAAACCTTTATTGTCTAGTATCGCCGCTTCAGTTTTAGTTCTTGCCTCGCTGGTAAGTCCCAGATTAGCCCAAGCACAACAAATAGTTCCTGCTGCCGATGGTACTGGTACAATTGTTACACCCAACGGCAATCGACTTGATATCATTGGCGGCACAACTTCTCTTGATGGTGCAAACCTCTTTCACAGCTTTCAACAATTTGGGATTTCACCAGAACAAATCGCCAACTTTCAAGCTAGTCCGGCGCTGCAAAATATCCTTGGTCGAATTACAGGCGGGAATGCCTCGGTTATCAATGGTTTAATTCAGGTGACAGGTGGCAATGCTAACCTTTTCTTGATGAATCCGGCCGGATTTATTTTTGGAGCAAACGCCAGTTTAAATGTGCCTAATGCTTTCACGGTGACAACAGCCAACGGCATTGGTTTTGGCAGCAGTTGGTTCAACGCCATTGGTGTGAATGACTACAATGCTTTAGTTGGAAACCCTAATGGATTTGCCTTTAGTACGAACCAGCCAGGAGCGATCGCAAATGCGGGAAATTTGGCAGTAGGTGCTGGGCAAAATTTGAATTTATTAGGCGGTACTGTAGTCAACACCGGGCAACTTTCAGCACCCGGAGGGCAGATTGCCGTTACATCAGTACCAGGACAAAATTGGGTGCGTCTCAGTCAGCCAGGAAATCTGCTGAGTCTAGAAATTCAGCCCCTCGCCTCTAGTAGCACCCAACCCAATAACTGGACAATTCCCATTGCATCTTTACCAGAACTGCTCACAGTTGGTAACACAGGGTTAACTGCCAATCCTGATGGAACTGTAAAATTGACAAACTCTAATGTGACAATTCCCACAACTCCAGGTACAACGATTGTTTCTGGGAAAGTAAGTACATTGAGTCAAACAGGCGGGACTATAACCGCTTTGGGTAAAAAAGTCGCGGTGATTGATGCCAATATTAACGCCTCTGGGAATAATGGCGGCGGTACTGTACTAATTGGTGGAGATTATCAAGGGAAGGGAACTTTACCCAACGCAGATCGGACTTATGTGGACTCCAACTCCGTCATTAATGCCGATAGCAATTTGAATGGGAACGGCGGACGCGTAATTGTTTGGGGTAACGACACAACCCAGTTTTTTGGAAAAATTTCGGCTCGTGGAGGAGCAAATGTCGGCAATGGTGGTTTTGTAGAAGTATCAGGCAAAAATTTCTTAAATTTTAACGGTTTGGTAGATACTTCAGCCGTCAATGGCAGCTTTGGGACTTTATTGCTAGACCCCAGCACATTGACAATTATCGATGGTGGGACAGGTGATTTTGATGCTACAGCAGGCAATATTGCCTTTGGCGATGCAGATATTGGGGCTAACACTGTTTCTTGGGGTGCGATCGCAGCTTCGGGTGCAAATATCAACTTACAAGCTACAGGCAACATAACCATTAATAACATCACCGGAGCTACACCAACAGTGACTACCCCTGGTGTAGCTACATTAAACTTGGGTAATGGCGGTAGCTTTAACCTCTCCTCACAAACTGGTTCTGTAAACTTTATTGACCCTACCAACACCATCCAGACAGTTGGAGGAGCAATCAACATTTCTGGAGCAAGCCTACTACTGGGAAATCTAGATACAAATAATTCTTCTGGCAATAGCGGTAATGTAACCTTATCTGCGAGTGGCGATATCACTGCGGGCAACATTATTGCCAGTGGTCAGGGCTACTCAGCAGGTAATATTACAGTCCAAAGCACAAGTGGTGGAATTACCCTAAATAACCTAGACACTAGTAATATTCAAGGGTTTTCTGGATTTGGATATGGTGGCATTATTATTACGGATGCAGGAACAGTAAATTTGACTGCCGCAGGCAACATCTTAACAGGTGCTATTAATTCCTCTTCCAATGATGCTAATAGCTCAGGTAAGGCTGGCGATGTAGTCGCAACAACCACAGGCGGCAGTATTACTACAGGAGAAATTAACTCATCTGTAGTTAAGGAAGGAGGTGGCGATTTTATCGGCACAGCTGGCGCGATTAGTTTAACTGCTAGAGATAATATCACCGTGAATGACGCCATTAACGCCTTTGCGATCGCTACCGGAGTCGATGGTATTGGAAACGTTACAGCTGGCAATGTTATTTTACAGACTACCAATACTGCTGGCAGCAATATTAATTTTACCAACATCAACACCCAGTCCATAGCAGACGATTTTGTTGATGGAAATACAGTTCAAGGTGGCAATGTGCAAGTGCTAACCAACGGACTGATTCAAGGAATTGGAACCGGTGAAGCGATCGCAACTGGTGGATTATTTACTGGCGAAGGAGGTACTAACGTTCAACCTTCAGCAGGAGGTAGTGTTAGCATTCGCCATGATGGTGGCCCAAACAATGTAGATTTTATTGTCGGTGATGCAAGTGTCAATGGTACAGCAGGGTCAATTAATACAGGTGACAATTCAATAATCGCTAATAGCTTTCCAGTCTTGCCAAATGGTGGCAATGCTAGCGGTACACCAATCGGCATCACCATTACATCTGTCAACACCCCGCCGACATTAACAGCAAACTCATCGCTACCCGATACCCAGACTAATCAACCTGTTACCTTAACGTTCTCTAGTTTGGCTCCGCTGGTCAGCGATGGTAATAATGACATCACCTCCATCAAGGTCGATGTCGTGAATACGGGAAATATCACTGTCAATGGCGTTCCCGTCATCCCTGGTGTTACAACCTTATCTAGCGGCGATACTTTAGTATACACACCTCCAGCAGATACGAATGGGTCACTAAATGCCTTTGTAATTAGTGCAAATGACGGCGTTTCCTCTTCTGCACCTGTACAGATAGGAATCAACGTCAGTCAAACTCCTACTCCGAATCCTGAGACACCGAATCCTGAGACACCGAATCCTGAGACACCGAATCCTGAAACTCCGAATCCTGAGACACCGAATCCTGAAACTCCGAATCCTGAAACTCCGAATCCTGAAACTCCGAATCCCGAAACTCCGAATCCTGACCCCTGCACATTCCAATGCAATCTACCAGATAAACCGAATAACCCTGTCCCCAATAATCCTAAGATTGATGATAACCCCGTTCTTAATAGCGACCCCACTCCCGAAGACAATTTCACAGATGGTTTTGCCGCCCATTTAGACATACCCAGCCCTAGAATCAAAACCCTAGATGATGCCAAAGAAATTGCTCGCAAAATTGAAGAAGCTACTGGTGTGAAACCTGCATTTATCTACATCAGTTTTGTCCCTGTGGAAATTCTACCAGAGGGAAATTTAGGCAAAGCTCAAAAACATACAAAACAGTTAAATACCGTAGCAGAAAAGGATAGCGACCAACTAGAAGTAGTAGTAGTAACCGGAAAAGGCGATCCTATCCGCAAGCGCATCCCAGAAACAACTAAAGCCAAAGTTCTCCAAGTAGCTCAAGAATTCCGTGACCAAATCGTTAGTCCACAAAACCGTCGTCGCACCGGTTATTTGCGTTCATCTCAACAACTTTATCGCTGGATTATTGCACCACTAGAAGCAGATTTACAGGCGAGAAAAATCAACAATCTGGTCTTTTTACCAGATATTGGGTTACGTTCAACCCCAATGGCAGCACTTCACGATGGTAAAGAATTTCTAGCAGAAAAATACAGTATTGGCTTAATGCCTAGTCTTAGTTTGACCAATACCCTCTATAAAGACATCAAAAAATCTCAAATTTTAGCGCTGGGAGTTTCTCAGAGTACTCAGGGACAAGAGCCTTTACCAGCAGTTCCCCTGGAGTTATCAACACTAGTATCTAAACTCTGGCAGGGCAAATTATTGTTAGATAAGCAAGCCACTTTAGAAAATCTCAAAACCATCCGCCGCCAACAACCTTTTGGAATTATTCACATGGCAACCCATGCCGATTTTGCTACGGGTGCTTTGAGTAATTCCTATATTCAACTGTGGGAAGACAAGTTACGCTTGAACCAATTAAGACAGTTGCGCTTGAATGAACCTGAAGTTGAAATGCTAGTGCTGAGTGCTTGTAGAACAGCTTTAGGGGATGAAGAATCCGAATTGGGATTTGCGGGTTTAGCAGTGTTGGCAGGTGTGAAAACTAGTGTTGCTAGTCTTTGGTCGGTTAATGATGCCGGGACAGCAGCGTTGATGACAAAATTTTATGAGAACTTAAAGACAGCGCCAATTAAGGCAGAAGCCCTCAGACAGGCTCAGGTAGCTATGCTCAAAGGGCAAATTTATGTAAAGGATGGACAAGTGCAAGGTTTAGGAGGAGTTGGAAATTTGCCTTTACCTGCTGACAGTGCTGATGAATCACTTATGCATCCTTATTATTGGGCTGGATTTACAATGGTTGGTAATCCTTGGTGAAGATAGGGAATATGAAGTCTTGAAGTAGGCGGGAGGCAGTGTTTCGACTACGCTCAACAACCGGGCAGTTTTCCTTCTGCCTCCTGCCCTCTGCCTCTTGCCTTCCTTGATAAATCGAGCGACGTACTTCTAGTGGATACTACGGTTGAAAGATGTGTCTTCTTACGGATGAACGCTACAATCTATCAGAAAATCAAGAAATAGTTAAATCCAGAGTGGCTTCATGACGGCTAATTTAACACCTAAAGCGACATTTGACTTTATTAACGTGCTATCCCAGGCTGCGGCTAAGTATAGAGAACCAAAAAGTATACGCCCTAGTCCTGAAATCTTAATAAAGGCAGTGCTACAAGCAGAAAAAACTGCCAAGCAACAAAAGTTGACTTATCCGTTTGAGTTTCTGCTCGGTAAATGGCAACTTTGCTTTGTCACTGGCACTAAGAAAAACAGAGGTAGCGGCGGAATTGTATTAGGCAACGGTTTCTATGTACCTAAGTTCATGGCAATCCATGTTTCCTTTAATGCCACTTTGGAACAGGATTCAGACAGAGGCGAAATTGCTAATCAGGTTGAGCTTAACGCAGTTTCACTGAAGCTCACGGGGCCAGTGCAATATTTCGGGAAGAAAAATTTATTGGCCTTTGACTTTAACCAGATGATTATCAGTTTGTTTGGTCGTGTTGTTTACAACAGAGCAATTCGTGCTGGTAAAGTTCAAACAGAAGATTTCTACAACCAACCTATAGCGAAACTACCCTTCTTTGGCTTCTTTTTAGTCACAGAAGATTTCATTGCAGCTCGCGGTCGTGGGGGAGGATTGGCATTTTGGATTCGAGAAACTTAAAGACGCTTGCAAAAAATCAGGCAGTCTTGCTGGAGGTCAAAAGGAAAAGGATTTGACTTATTTGTTTGATTTGTAGCAAGTGGTGCAACCTTTTTTACAAATCAAACAAATACTTCACATCATCTGCGCTTGATTACTTAGGGAGTGATATTCGCCTGATTTGGTCTTTTATCTTGCTTTATCAGAGAAGTATATGCTACTATTGATAATCGTGTGGTTAAGGACGTATAGCTCAGTTGGTTAGAGCGCTACGTTGACATCGTAGAGGTCACTGGTTCGAATCCAGTTACGTCCATTATTTGTACAGTGACTAATTATTTTTCGTCTGCGATCGCATTTGCTATTTCGGGGTTCGCATTTGTTATTTCGGCGAACGCATTTGCTATTTCGGGGTTCGCATTTGCTATTTCGGGGTTCGCATTTGCTATTTCGGCGAACGCATTTGCTATTTCGGGGTACGCATTTGCTATTTCGGGGTTCGCATTTGCTATTTCGGGGTTCGCATTTGCTATTTTGGCGATCGCATTTGCTATTTTGGCGATCGCATTTGCTATTTCGGGGTACGCATTTGTTATTTCAGGGTTCGCATTTGCTATTTCGGGGTACGCATTTGCTACCAAAAGCTTAATTGTGCGTTAAACTTGTTTGCTACCCTTGGTAAGATTCGCTACCACTGCCACCAACTCTTCTGGCTCAATTGGCTTGGATAAATGAACTTGGAATCCAGCTTGCAGAGCGAGCTTGTGTTCTTCATCTCTAGCAAATGCCGTTAGTGCTACAGCTAGCATCTTCTTTTCTTGCTCTGCTTCCTGCGCCCGCACTTTCCGAATCAGAGAATAACCATCCTCATCTGGCATTCCAATATCACTGATTAGAACATCTGGTTTTAATAGTTCTAGTGCTTCCAGGGCTTCACCTACTGAGCTAACTGCCGTCACCCGCCCTCCAGACTTTTCAAGAATGAAGGCAACTAACTCCCGCGTATCGGCATTGTCATCGACAACAAGTATTTGCAAGCCGTTGAGTATTGAGAGGTTCTCGGCTTTTTCTTTACTTTCTTTAATTAACTGTTCTGGTTGCGGTTCTACCAGAGGCAACAACACTGTAAATTTTGCTCCCCTTCCTTCCCCTTCACTAAATGCGCAGACTGTGCCTGAGTGCATTTCTACTAAATGGTGTACAATTGCTAGCCCCAACCCCAAACCATTGTCTGCTCTGGTAGTTGTGCTATCAGCTTGACGGAAACGCTCAAAGATATAAGGTAGAAAGTCAGTACTAATTCCCTTACCTGTGTCAGAGACAGTTATCTGAGCATTTGAGTTTACCTCTTCTAGATAGACTTCAACTCGCCCTCCGTTAGGTGTAAACTTGACGGCATTAGAGAGCAAATTCCAGACAACTTGTTGTAGGCGTTCGGCATCGCCCATAACTTGACCAACTGAGGAATCAAGATGAAATTCAACTTGAATATCCTTAATTTCAGATGTGGGATGTACAACTTCAATTGCCGCCTGAATTATCGGCACAAGGTCAACTTTACGGATATTTAGGCGAATTTGCCCTTGTACAATGCGTGAGACATCCAGGATATCTTCAATCAGTTTTCTTTGAAGTTTAGCATTCCGCTCGATTGTCTCCAATGCCTTAGAAGTAGTTGCTTCGTCCCATTTGCGAGTACGTATTACTTGAACCCAACCCAGCATAGAATTGAGAGGTGTACGAAGTTCGTGGGAAACGATCGCTAAAAACTCTTCCTTGATGCGGTTAGCTTCTTGGGCTTGCTGATAAAGCTGGGCATTTTCAATGGCGAATGCTGCTCGTTGAGCAAGTTCTTCAGCCATTTCTAGGTCTACAGTCGTGTAATGGCGTCCTGGTTGTGCAGACGCAAATAGAATTGTCCCCAGCTTGCGTTCGCGTACTAACAGTGGTACTACCATCTGAGACTTAACTTGGAGTTGGCGCAGCAGACTAAAGTGTTCTTCGTTTGAGGACTTTCTCTGTAATGAAGACTCAAGAATGTTTGTAACCAGTTCCGGCTTACCAGTCCGTAAAACTTTCGCTGGGCCGTAATCAGCATCAACAGGAATTGGATAGCGTTGTTGGAGTTCTCGGATCAATGCTTCCTTCGCTGGTTCTGATGCAACGATGACTGGGTTAGTGAAGACTGGCAAATTATGTTCGATGACATCCACAATACACCAATCGGCAAGAGTAGGCACTGCTAATTGCGCGACGCTAGTTAGGGTAGTGCGATAATCTAAGGAAGATGCCAATACACTACTTGCTTCAGCCAAAAAATTAGAGCGTTTCTCTGCGGCTTGGGCTGCAATTCGGGCGGCTTGCTCATTGGCAAATAACTGCTGGCGCTGCAACTCTAAACGCTTACGCTGGCTAATGTCACGCATTAGCCAGCGCAGAGCAACTGGCTTACCTTTTTCATTACGAACGGTAACTACTGTCAAAGCTACATCAAAACAGATTTTTTCTCGTGGTTGTAAACACACTTCCCATTCCCCGCCTCGGTTAATATGCTGCAACTGAGTTAGGTAATTAAAAAAAGCTCGATGATCTGACTGGGCGATGAAAGTCAGCAGCGGTTTGCCAATCAAAAATCGCTGTGAAACATTGAGCTGCATGGTAGCAGCATGGTTAGCTTCCAGGATAATGCCGAATGTATCAGTTACCAAGTAACCATCAGGTGCAAAATCAAATAATTCTTGGTAGCGCTGACGCTCCTTCTCTACTACGATTCGTGTTGCTTGTAGTTCCTCGGAGGCGATTTTTAGTTCTTCCAGAGTGATTTGCAGTTCCTCAAAAGCTTCTGCTGTTAACTCTTGCTGTGAATACGGCTCACTAGCAGTCTTTTGCACTAATCCCGTTACCCGTGAGCGCAATGTCTCTATTTGTTGACTGAAATCGTCTACATCCATGTTGCTCACTTTGTTTCCAAAGACTAAGAAGCGTAGTTTAGATAAAATATCTCGCAATTATAAATCCAAATGTACGCTAAAGTCCGATCTCAAAACTATTGCTCAAAAGATAGAGGTTTGTCTTGGCAACGCAAGTTCTAGAAAGTGAATTAGAGGTTGTTTGAAAAGTGTTTCGCTGTGACTTTAGGCACTTTTAGATCCCCCCTAACCCCCCTTAAAAAGGGGGGAACCGGAATCAAAGTCCCCCTTTTTAAGGGGGATTTAGGGGGATCTAAAATTTTTGATACCGACAAGAGGACTTTTCAAACATCCTCTTAGACACGATATAGTTGTCTCAACCTCTGGCTATAATTTTAAAATAAAGAATTCATCAAAAAATCTACCTACAGGGTTGTACGGCAAGAAACATAATAGGTAGATTTCAGTAAATGTTTTTATAGCTTAGGGGGACTTAATGCTTACAGCAACACTACCAGAACAATAGATCAAAATTGGCCCAACCAAGTTGCTGATTAAAGAATGAGTGGGTAAATAGTGTAAGCGATGTCTACGATGGTCACTGAGCTGCTGGTGAGTATCTCGGCTTCGCTCGATGGAGCCGGAGTCGAACCATGTCATACTCCTTCAAAGAAGCAAGCTACGCACAGCATCTCCTAGAGAAGTGCGGGCTATGCCTACGCAAATGTGAAACAATCAACCCGACTACAGGCGAGGTAATCTATCTTACTAATTCCCAGTCTCCCTAAATCTGAAAAAAATTGGTTTTAGGGGGATGATGAACACGATCTTTGGTATGAGGTGGGCATGATAAATAGATTATGCACACAACCCTAAGACAATTCTGATGATAAATGCGATCGCTAGTAGATTTCGCCAATTTATGGCTGGGAAAAACAGCCTAATTGGCAGATATGACCCGAAAAACAAAACCAAGCGTTCCTTAGCACTGTATACCTGCATAGGATTAATAGGTGGAATTTTGGCATTGTTATTAATGGCGTCCCCAGGAGTGGCCCAAAAACCACAACCCCAACAACCTTTATTAGTAGCTACACGAGTTATACCGCCCTTTGTGCTATCAAACAAAGGTGAGCTATCAGGATTCAGTATCGACCTCTGGCGCAAAATCGCTAATCAAATAGGTGTAGAGTCTAAATTTATAGAGTATTCCACAGTGCCGCAACTGCTTTCGGCTATTAAAGACAACAAAGCCAACTTGGGAATTTCAGCTATCTCGATTACAGCCGAACGCGAACAGAATTTTGATTTTTCATTACCTATTTTTGCTGGGGGGCTGCAAATTATGGTGAGAAACGCAGAGAGCAATAACAGTGCCTTCCCAAATATTTTGCAATTGTTTTTCTCTGCTGCCCTATTGCAGGTAATAGGTGTTGCCCTGGTACTAATTGTGGTAGCAGCCCATATTATTTGGTTATCTGAACGTCATCACAAAGATGGGATGATTCCCAAATCATACTTTCCTGGCATTTTCAAAGCCTGTTGGTGGGCAGCTGCCACCTTAGCAACCCAAGCTGACGAAATGCCCAAGGGAGTAATGGGACGCCTAGTAGGTATTGTCTGGATGTTCATCGGAGTACTTTTTGCCGCCTACTTTACAGCCAGCGCGACTACCTCATTGACAGTGCAACAGCTTCAAGGTGACATCAGAAGTATAGACGATTTACCCGGCAAGGTAGTGGCTACAACTGCGGGTAGCACAGCCGCCACATACCTACGAGAACATAAGATTTCAGTTTTAGAAGTTACTAAGATTGAGCAAGCTTATAATGCTTTGCAAACAAAAAAAGCTGATGCTGTAGTATTTGATGCGCCTGTACTCCTTTTCTTTGCTGCCAATGAAGGCAAAGGAAAAGTACAAATTGTTGGCAGCATCTTGCGTGAAGAAAGCTATGGCATCATCCTGCCCAATAACAGTCCCTACCGCAAACCAATTAATCAGGCTCTCCTGAGTCTTAAGGAAAATGGCACTTATCAATCGTTATATGATAAGTGGTTTGATGCTGAAAAATCTTGAAGAAGGAAGCAAGGAGCAGGGGAGCAGGGGAGCGGGGGAGCAGGGGAGCAGGGGAGCAGGGGAGCAGGGGAGCAGGGGAGCAGGGGAGAAGTTGTAGTAAGTTTTTCCCCTCTGCCCCTCTGCCCCTCCGCCCCTCCGCCCCTCCGCCTCTTTTCAGCTCCCTTCTTTCGCAAGTTGAGCTTTTGCCTGTTGCCAGAGAGTTTCTAGCTCATTCAAACTGTAATCAGAAAGGGGACGGTCAACAACCGCCTCCATTTTTTCTAATCGCTGGACAAAGCGCTGATTTGTGCCTTGCAAAGCGGTGCTAGGGTCGAGATTATGCCAACGTGCTAGCTGAATCACGGCAAATAGTAAATCGCCTAATTCTGCTTCTTGTCGTTCGGGTGTTTCCTCAGCTAAAGCTTGCTGGAACTCTGCCAACTCCTCATGAAACTTATCCCAGACGCCCTGAATATTTTCCCATTCAAACCCGATCGCCGCAGCCTTTTGAGAAATTTTCATCGCCGCCGTCAGTGGGGGAAGAGTACGTCCATAACGAGCGAGTTTAGCACTAAATTTTTGGGCGTCTGGAGATGCTTCGCCCTTTTCCGCAGCTTTGATTTGTTCCCAATTTTGCCGCACCTCATCCACACTGGCCACCGACACATCACCAAACACATGAGGATGACGGCGAATCAACTTTTGAGAAATCCCCTGAGTTATTTCCTTGAGAGAAAATTGTCCTGATTCACTAGCGATTTGGGCTTGCAATACCACCTGTAATAATAAATCGCCTAACTCCTCAGCGATCGCACCTTTATCTCCACTCTTAATTGCGTCCACCACCTCATAAGCTTCCTCAATTACATAAGGCGTGAGTGTTTCAGGGGTTTGCGCCAAATCCCAAGGACAACCACCATCAGGCGATCGCAATTTCGCCACCACCTCAATTAATTCCTGCAACGCCGCCAAAGTCTCTTCTTGCTTTTCCATACCTCTGCGTACCTCTGCGCTTCCCTTAGCGTTCCTTTGCGTTAAAAAAAATTATTTCTTTACTCTCGGCCGACGACTACCACTCCTCACTTTCCGCCTCTTAATTTTGCCACTAGGAAGCAACCCACGAACCCCCTGTTTTTTAAACCGCTTATAAGCCGAACCCCCCCAATCGCTGAGAGAATGACTCATCGCACCGAGTTCCAACCCCAAAAACAGGGCGACATATTCAGTATCGTATTGCACGAGCGATCGCCCCACAGTTTGTCCCAAATCCTGCCAACTAAAACTCAGATTCCACAACCTTTGGGCGATCGCCAAAGCGAAAATTGCCACAATAGCAAGCAAACACCCCAGATAAAGTATCCGCAGAATCGTGCCAATAATCGGCCCGTGGGATAAAAAAGAACGATGGCGGAGACTTTTTTGATAAGGTAGCCAAATCCAGCGCAAGAAACCCCAGCGTTGGAATTGCACAGAGTAAATATCCAAATCGGGGCCAAACATCAGCCCACCAAAGAGAAACCCGCCTGCAACCAACAAAGTTGCATTGCTACTGCGAGTCTGCCAGAAAGTAACGCCCGCCACGAACGGCAGAGCATACATAGTAATGCGATCGTGCGTCCGACCAGAGGGCATCCTAAATCCTGAGTGACTGAATACTGAGTCAGTATAAGAGAAAAAAAGATTTTCTTGAAACTACTAGCGCAATGCGAAATGTTTTGCTATATTAGTTAAGGATTAGTCAAACGGGCGGTTAGCTCAGTTGGTAGAGCGCCTGCCTTACAAGCAGGATGTCATCAGTTCGAGTCTGGTACTGCCCATCTACTGTACATTCGCAGATTAAATGTTGGTTGTAACTTTACCCATAAGTTTGCCGCAACTGCAAGCTTATGGTTAAAATTTAAACTGGCAAATTTATCCTTCCAGTTTTTGAAGCTTATAGGTAAAACTATAACAGCTTACAAACCAAGCTCACGTCGTGCATCATTCAAAGCAGCACGGACGGGCTATTGACCAAGCATGTTGCTTTAGATGCTTAATAGTGACAGTATTAGCCCCTTCTGTTAAAGCATCTTTGAAAGCGCGTTTGAGCTAGTCTTTGAGGATACCAACACATCCCAAAGTACGTTCATAAAAATATTTCCAATGACTAACTAAATCTGGAGTTTCTGCAAGTGGCATCTGCTGCTGGAAACTTAATAATACACTTTTGAAAGCTTGCACATCCTCTGGAGTGTCAGCACAATAACGGCAAAAATGAATATCAACACTACGACGTGAGAGTTGACCGCTCAAATTACGGAATGTAAGTAGTTCGTATGTTCCTAACAGACAGTGCAAGATGCCTGATTTTTATGGGTTTTGCCAAATTAGGAACGGTGGCATTCGTCAAAGATAAACGTAGCGATTTTTGTAATTGCCTTGTTGGGTAATCTGGTTAGTGACTTGATATTGGTTTTGACACCAATGTTCGGTGTTGAGGAATTCTAGGTAAAAGGTAGTGCGATCGTCGCGGTTGAGTTGCATTTTGTCGCGCAGGCGTTTGGCGCGATCGAAGACGTTGCCTTTGTCGAGGTAGTTGAGGATTTGCTTAAATTCTCCGTCGCTAAACTGGGTTTTATTATGCTTTTCTAGTTCGGCTTTATTATGTTTTTCCAGTTGGGCTTTCAGGTTGGCTTTGAAATCTTCGGCATTGCGAAGGGTGACAAGTTCGTAGTCTAATCCTCTTAGACGTTCAATCAGTTTTTGTTCAAGTTCGGCTTCGGTTTGGGGCATAGGGAAATGAGGAATGGGGAATGAGATAAAAGTATTACCTACTACCTATTCTCTAATGATGTCTGTTGGGGTTTCTGGAGTGAGGGTTAAACCGCGATAGACTTGTTCAATGGGGAAATTGAGGTTAATGCTTTTGAGTTCGATTGTGTCGCCTGCTTTGTAATTGATAATTAACCAGTCGCCTGCGTCGTTTTTGTGATATAGGTCGATTTCGATGCTGGTGGAACTGACTAGTAGGTAATCGATTAAGGCTGGGTTTTGGCGGTACATTCGGAATTTGCCGCCTCTGTCGTAGGCTTCGGTGCTGGCGGAGAGGACTTCGACAATGAGGCAGGGATAGGTAATATATTGGGTTGTGGTTTTATCGCGATCGTCGCAGGTAACGCTGGCATCTGGGTAGGTATAGTTATTACTGCCAAGGATATTGACTTTGACATCAGAATTTCCGGTGATGCAACCTGTATTTTCTAAGTTGCTGTCGAACATGGCGGTGAAGCGGATGGCGATACGACCGTGATTAACGCTACCGCCGCTCATGGCGTAAACTTTGCCGTCGATGTATTCGTGTTTTTCCAGTTGGGTTGCTTCCCAGGCAAAGTACTCGTCTAGGGTGAGGTGGGGGACGTTGTTTTTGGCTGCGATCATTGTGGGGAAACTCCTGGATTGGATGACTCGCACATTTTCATATAGAAAAATCTCTGCTGCACTTTATTTTACACAAATAGATTTATCCGTAATGCCCTACTCTTCGTCTAACTAATGCTTGTTCATCAAGGAAGGTTTGTAGTCAGGAATATCTAGTTGATAAAAATTTTGACCTATATGAAAGGCTTGACCCGCTAAATAAGGATAAATTAAAGGAATTTGTTGATGATAAATCCGAATTCTTAGACCAGATTGAGCAGTGAGTTCAAGCAAATTTTTTCTGGTCGGTATTCCAGCAATCGGATGAATCCCAATATTGTTTAGTTCATGTAGTGAGGGACAAATATCTTGCCATGATTCGCCAACTCTTTTGCTCTCGCCTGGGAATCAAACTTTAATTTGTTATCCCACTGCTGTGCTTTGCGGAACTTTTCAACAGCGCCATCAATATCATCATTTCGCGCTAACTTCTCACCTTGGATGACTAACACTGCCGCTCCCTGCGCCAACCGCGATCGCGTTTGGCATGATTGCAACTCTTCTAACACTTCTGGATGGGCAATGAGGTAATTATTTAGTAAGTTGCAACCACTGTGTAATAAATTATCGAAATCCAAATCCCATAAAATTATTGTCTTGTCCCAACTAGCAGAAGCTAACTGTTGTCCATTGGGGCTATAGGCGACGCTATAGACATCACTGCTATGACCAGTCAGGGTTTTCAGGAGTTGACCACTGCTGACATCCCAGATTTTGATCGTCTTGTCATCACTTGCAGAAGCTAACTGTTGTCCATTGGGGCTGTAGGCGACGCTAATGACCTCACTGCTATGACCAGTCAGGGTTTTCAGGAGTTGACCACTGCTGACATCCCAGATTTTGATCGTCTTGTCCCAACTTGCAGAAGCTAACTGTTGTCCATTGAGGCTGTAAGCGACGCTAATGACCCAATTGCTATGACCAGTCAGGGTTTTCAGGAGTTGACCACTGCTGACATCCCAGATTTTGATCGTCTTGTCACGACTAGCAGAAGCTAACTGTTGTCCATTGGGGCTGTAGGCGACGCTATAGACCGAATCGCTATGACCAGTCAGGGTTTTCAGGAGTTGACCACTGCTGACATCCCAGATTTTGATCGTCTTGTCAGTACTTGCAGAAGCTAACTGTTGTCCATTGAGGCTGTAAGCGACGCTAATGACCCAATTGCTATGACCAGTCAGGGTTTTCAGGAGTTGACCACTGCTGACATCCCAGATTTTGATCGTCTTGTCACGACTAGCAGAAGCTAACTGTTGTCCATTGGGGCTGTAGGCGACGCTAATGACCGAATCGCTATGACCAGTCAAGGTTTTCAGGAGTTGACCACTGCTGACATCCCAGATTTTGATTGTCTTGTCCCAACTTGCAGAAGCTAACTGTTGTCCATTGGGGCTGTAGGCGACGCTAAAGACCCAATTGCTATGACCAGTCAGGGTTTTCAGGAGTTGACCACTGCTGACATCCCAGATTTTGATCGTCTTGTCACGACTAGCAGAAGCTAACTGTTGTCCATTGGGGCTGTAGG